>CAKZNU010000142.1 GCA_937132175.1 uncultured euryarchaeote | reverse complement strand
AGCCACTTATCGGTACATAAAGCAACATTCTAAATCTTTATAAACCGTCTCAGATGACATAGGCAAGGTCTATATTCGTTGCGTGGCTAGAAAAAACCATGGATCCTGCAGAGAAAGTTTTCGAAGTCACAAGGACAGAGAGATCGCCTCAGGCATGGGTAGAAGCGGTAGAAACCCATGCAAGTACACATATGGGGAGAAAGGTGAGGTTCACAAGCCTGGGACAGACAGCCAAAGTACTTATAGACGGCTTCAATCACCTAGGTCTCAGGGGCTACCGCGAAAAGTACCAGAACGGAGAGATGGATTACCCGCCCTCATCTATCGCACAGGCCGCTCAGGGAGGGCCTCTAGACTGCATGGGGAGGCTGGCCACGCTGGTGACGATTGCTGAAGCTAAAGACATAGAGAAAGACATCTACAAGAGAGTGGAGCTTGCCGTAGACATAGACTGGAGAGGTCTAGGCACAGACAAAGAGGTAGAAGATGCACATATCTATGCCTACGTCAAGAATCACGGAGATAAAAAATACCTCGGCCAGCCAAGGGATTACACCGCCAGAGAAACGTACAAAATAAGCATGCTGCCACATTTCTACATGTCAAACCTTGCTCTGGGTCTTGGACTGGAGGGAAAGACCTCAGAAGCCAAAAAACTTGCACGAAAGGCTCTCAACGAAGCGCCACAGAACTCAATGTACCTGAGATACGCTGTAAACAGGATCAAAAGCTATTAATCCAGAATTTGGAGCCTGTGAATGATTGCTGTTTCTTGATTTGCTCGAGAGCCACTTTCCTCAGAGTGGAGAAAAGCCTTCCTGGGCCTCATCCTGAAGTACTTCTAGAGCTCGTTCCTGAAGCTCTTCGATTTCTTGTTCGACATCTTTTATCTCTTGTTCCAGCTTCTCGTATTTCCCTCTCTGCAGTGCTGTGGAGGTAACGGTGTCAAACTCATCGGAGATGTTTTTGGCGACCTCCATGTTTCTTTCGATAACCTCTCTTTCTCTTGCCTCTGCGTCCTCATAGCTTTCCCTGGCGCTGCCGAGGGCTTTATACAACTCCTCGGCAACCTGAGAAGATTCAGTATCCTCGTAGCGATCGAGTAACTTGCCTGCACGGGTCAGACTCTCCTTTGCGTCCGTCAGGCTTTCCTTTATGGAGAGATGGATCTGGTTGGCCTTGGCGATAAGAAGTTTCTGTATAGCCTTCAGTAGCTTTCTGCGGTTACCGTTAAACATATCTGAGTCTAGGTACTGTTTGACATCCCCGTAGCTTTCATTCCTGAGCGCCTGTATTATCTGGTGTGCCCTCTCCTCCCCGGACACATCTTCTTGAGTAGGATCCAGCTGGTTCAGAATGATATTCTCATTCTGCTCGTAATTTGCCTTTATGGCGTTCTGTTCAGCAGCTATCTCGTCTACCTCAGAGGAGATCACACCGGTCAAGTCTATGATCTTCTGCAGGAAGCTGAAAAGCTTCCCGAACCTTTTTCGTTGGCCGTGACTCACAAGAAGTTTCTTACTGAACCATTCATAAAAAACAATCTGGTTAAGTACAGAGGCTACCGGTTAGAGCTTCTTGAGCCTCCTTCAGGTACTGCGTAACGTTTCTCCATATCTGTCTCAGGCGAGACCTGTAGGCTCCTGTTCTTCATTCACCTCTGGAGACTACTGAACCCACAAGTTCCTTCTGGGGCGGCACTGCTCGCTTCAAGCTACATACCGGTCCATCAACTTCTCTGATGCTTCAGGAGTTTATTCTCTGGCAGGCCTCATCCAGCACCTCTGCTTAAGTAGGTTTCGCCGGGACGGATCAGGACTTTTCAGTCCGTATCCGGTCTACGATGAGCCGTACTTCTTGAGAGCTGTCTCATAGCTCTTTACTGCATGGATTTCACTATCTATCTTCTCTATATTGATGCCGTAGTTTTTCGGAGTATCATAATGGCTTGCAGCGTGTCTGGCTCTTCGGACAAGACTCCGGGACTTCTCC
>CAKZNU010000141.1 GCA_937132175.1 uncultured euryarchaeote | reverse complement strand
TTCATACGGAGTTTCTCCGTGTATGTCCGTATCTCCTATTGTGTCCGCCGGATGCTGCTCAGGGTTTGATACCCAGACATGATCGTCATCGTAGGTCAGTGTCTCATCCATCATGGACGGTAAGATTTATGTTACTGAACAGTTAAGTAAGATGTGTGGTAGATGTTTTTTACTCATCTATCTTCCGTCTCAGGTTCCAGCCCTCCAGGGCAGAGTCCGGATCCATACCGATGTCGTGGTGGCGGTTGTAAAGCTTGACGGCGTCTCTTGCCTCCTGCATGCCGAAGCCTTCGACGTCTCTCAGGGCGGTGTACTTTATGGCTTTACGGAGGTCTTCTGTATCCTCGATGCTCATGATATGTTTGTTTCCGTGTTTCAGAATCAGTTCCTCTACAGTATCTACTCTCTGGCTGTCCTGTGCGGAGAGCCTGAGCCTGCCTTTGTTTCCGTGATCGTTCCATTCACCAAGTACAACGTCCATTATCCTGTTTTGTACAGAAAGCTTCAAGTCTGTACAGAGGTATTCCCGGCTCGGACAGCGGTGAGGAACAGCACAGAGAGACACTCATATAGTTATAACTATTTAGCAACAAAAACACGCTGTGGGTATGGGTTCAGGGGTTCAACACAGGATTACAGAGGAGATGATTCTTCTTGAGAGGGAGATGGATGCAGATCCGGGAGAGGGATTTAACTCATACGAAGGAGAGATCGATAAGGTATACGATGCGGCACGAGACAGTGAGGTTCTGGATGAAGGCGAGCTATCCGAGGAGTTACTGACTTTATCGGAGCGAACCGGTATCGTGGATGAGGCTGCCGGAGGATACAGGGTCTCAGGCTCCACAGAGGATGTAGAGGCTCTGGAGGAACGTCTCGCCGTCTACTCCGGTCCGGAATATGACCGAACGGAGCTCATAACCCGGCTTAAGCTGGAATCGGAGAAGACAGATGGAAGGCTTTCCGCCAGAGACCTTGATGCCTGCAGCCACATGCCCTCCAAGAGGCCGTACGAAACCAGGTACGGAAGCTGGAACAACGCCCTGTGGCATGCTGGACTTGAGGAATCAAAGAGCAACAGTAGAGAAACCATGCTAGAGGCTGTGATCGATACCATCCGCGGAGTCAACGAGGACAAGCCTGTAGATGAGTACGATATACCGAATGCAGTGGAGTTCGATGAGCTGGAGGACGGTCCTACAGCAAATGGATTACGGTACCTTGAAGGCATCAACTCCTATCAGGATGCCCTAGAGGAGGTAGGCTTCGCCAGGGTTAGACAGGAAGATGGAAAGACCGAGGACGGAAGATGGGAGGCGGACGGACCGGATATTGAGAGATATGTGAAGAAGTTCCTCGAAGAAGGAGATAATACAGAGGGATTCTTCCTGAGAACCCAAAACCTCAGATACATAGACAAGCTGAGGAACGTAGCTTCAAGCGACAAACGCACATCTGTATCAGCAGACACCAGAGCTGAAGGAACCTTCTACAGAGCTTTAGAGGAGGTTGGAATCACGGAGCAGTGGGGCAGCAAAACATCCAACTGGATTGTCAAAGGTACAGAGGCAGATTTCAGGGCGGTGAAAAGAGAGATAGTAGACAGGCTTGGAAACGAGGAGATCTCAAGGGAGAAAGAAATGACAAAGATGGTAGAGAATGCAGCAGAAAGACTGGAAGAGCCTGCAGTAGACGAAATCGAGGAACACCCTGAGTCACCCCCACCTCAACAGACAAGGAGAATAATCAACAACAAGGACATACTTGGACAGGACCCTCCAGAGGCATGAAGCTCAGCCGGCAGTATACCGCCTGAATGCCTGCAGGACGGTGAGCTCCATATCTTGATGTACTACACAGTATGACGACGGTACACATCAGTCCCGGAGACATCCCTGTTAGCCGAACACAGCCGTACGGCACATAGCTTATGGATCACGGAGAACCTGACCGGAAGGACGATGTCCATACGCTCTTTACATAACCTGTATAGAATCTCTGGACTGTCTCTCATGCATCTTCCGGTATCTCAACCCTGCAGCCGCATCCCGGACAGTCCAGAGAGTCCGGACTCTCTTTCTCGCCGGAGTACCAGAACTTTCTGCTACAGCTTCTACACTCAAGCTCCAGAGGCGAATCAACCATTTCTCATCTCACCGGGATATCTGTACATGGTGTCTAACACCGGCTCTAGAGGACCTCCCCAACTGCATCCTGCATGTAGGATCTGACCTTTTCCTCGACCACTTCTGTAGCTGTCAGAGGAGTAGGAGATGCTTTGATGTCCCAGTCTGCCTCCACCACATCAAATCTTAGCTGATCCGAGTCCTGATCGAAGCCGTAGATATAGGCTTTTCCGGATAGGCCATAGCTTATGTTTTTGTGTTCGTAGCTGGTGTCTAACTCGATTTCCTCTACCACCTCCACATCTTGGCTTAGACCTGGAGGCGTGGAACCGGAGAGCTGGTTCCTGAAGGCGTTCAAGCTATACCTTTCTACTTCATTACCTGGCTTGTCTGCGTATATCGCCGTTGAAGTCACCAGCCTGTCCTGCTGATCCGGCTCCAGAGTTTCCCCTAGGTCTACAGAGTAGGTTGTGCCTGCCATGGCTGAGAGGGTCAGTCCTGTTCCATCTCCTTTTTCTTCTTCTGGACCCGGCTTTCCTCTTCCTCATCGAAGAGTTCTTCTGCACGGTCGTCTCCTATTCCGAGCATTTCCTTGGCCTTCTGTTTCTGCTTCTCGGCTTCGTCATTTACCATGTTCTTGGATACGTGGCTAGGCTTTAAACTGTTTCCGGGGTCTACTCCAGAGACTCCAGGAAGTTCTCCTTGAACTCCTCGAAGTACTGTTTAGGCATGGATGCTCCGGCCGCCTTCCGGTGTCCTCCTGCCTCAGCGTCTTCATCTAGAGCCTCCTCCGGAAGCGCCTGCTTCAGAAGCTCTCCAAGGTCGACCCGGCCGGACTGACAGCGCGCCGAGATGTTCACCTCTTCGTCCTTCTGAACTACCAGGTGTATCCAGTCAGGTGTCTTCGTCGACATGTTGGTGGCAATCGACGAGTTGATGTGGAACTCTGACTCTATCTCGAAGAAGATCACGCACTTGTCCCTGTCGACCTCTCTGTCCTCCTCGTAGTCCTCGACAAGCCGGTTGAACTCATCCTGCATCTCCAGATAGACCTCATAGACCTCACGGTACTCTTCCTGGGCCTCAAGCTCCATCAGGTCATTCGAGTTCATCAGGGCATCATACGCAAGCCTTGCAAAGTGATGGGAGTCCCTGTACGGCTTGATGTTCAGCACACTGCTGTAACGGCCGTACTCACAGTTTTTCGCAAGCTGTTCCTGTGTAAGGTTCTCCGGGAAGTACTTCGAGTACTCCTCGTCAAGCTCCTCGAAGAGCTCGGGACAGGAGTCTACTCCGAAGTCCTGTATAACGCCCATGCCTGCTATCCAGTTAAGCTCTTCTGCGAGCCCGTACTCGGAGGCGATCTCCAGACATAGCTTGCTACAGGGCACATAGGCCTCCGAGTCCTGCTGCCTCGGGTTCACAAACGGGACATCCGGAACATCGCCGAAGCTGTGATGATCCACGACCAAGACATCTACGTCCTGATCCAGCTTCTCCAGCTCCTTGGCCTCCAGGTTAAAATCAAGTACGATCAGCCTGTCGAAGCTTTTTGCATCTTCCGTATCTTCCTCGCTGAGATGGTAGGCTCTTTTCTCCGGGATCCCTGCCTTGTCCGCAGGTCTCCCTGTCTTTTTCTCCAGTATCTTTGAGAATATGGCGGCAGATGAGGAGCCATCCATATCCCAGTGGTGTACGATTCTTACCTCTTCGTCTTCGCCGACTGACTCGATGTACTCAAGCGCCGGCCTCAAGTTTTCCCTCTTCATAATTTAACCGGTGCAGCGGAAGCCTTTAATCAACCGGCTCCGAGAACCGGAACTCGACCTCCATCTCCCGGAACTGTACGGAGCCGGAGTAGCTGTACTGAGAGGTACTGTACTCAAGTGACTCGAGGTTTATACGGGAACGGATTTTTTCCTCATGTTCCTGTAGGGCCTCTGTGTCTCCCGAGAAAGAAAGCCTTACGGAGTCCTCGACCTCGAGTCCGGCGGTCTTTCTCTTTTCCTGGACGGCACGGATGACCTCGGCGACGAAGGCTTCTTCCCTGATCTCCGGAGTCATCTTGACATCCAGATACAGGTTTCCACGGGAGAACTCGAGATGTGAGACGTCTTCCGTCGTCTCCTGTCTGATCTCAACGTCGCTTCTCGTAACGTCGTAGCCATCTACCTCTATCTCTCCCATTTCCTGAAGCCTGGCTACCTGTTGTGGTTCAAGCTCCTCGATAAGGTCTGCGACTACCTCTGCGTCTCCGCCGAACTTAGGTCCAAGCTCCGGATAATTCGGTTCCGCGACCGGCCTAGAGGCGACCTCGCCGAACTCAACCTCGTGGACGTTCGCCATCTCCTCCATCAAAGGCACGAACTCCTGCATCTCATGTTCCAGGGCCTCTACGGAGACGATCAGTCTCTTCGCCGGCCAGCGCAGGTTATACTCCTCCCGGTCACGTATCCTGTTTGCCTTCTCCACGATCTCACGGGCGATCTCCATGCCTTCCTCAAGATCTTCGTCGGTACGTGAGTCCTGTCCGGAGGGAAACTCCTCCATGTGCACCGACTCCTTCCGGCCGTCGAGATCCATGTAGACCTTCTCGGAGATATAAGGTGCAAACGGTGCAAGAAGACGGTTGACCTTTCTCATCACGTGGTCAAGAGTCCAGATTGCTGCCTCATCGCCGTCTTTCAGCCTGGACCGTATCTTCTTGACGTACCATCTGGAGAGGTCCTCAAGTACAAACTCCTCGAGGCTACGGGTGACCTCGTGGAACAGACCTTCTTCCATCTTCTCCGGGATCTCATCGGCCAGAGAGTTGACCGTGGAAAGAATCCATCTGTCCTCTACCTCCAGGGTTTCCGGCTCCTGAAGATCTTCACGGTACTGCATCAGAAGGTTCTCCGTGTTCCAGTAGACGTTGAACAGTCTGTAGATTTCGTTTTCTATCTCCTCCTCGTCGTAGTTTTTCTGCTCCCATGCAGGAGCAAGCCTCATCTGATAGAATCTTGGCAGGTCAGCTCCGTACTTCTCAAGCTGGTCGGCCGGATCCACGACGTTTCCAAGAGACTTCGACATCTTCTCACCTTCCGCATCCAGGACGTACCCCTGGAAAAGAACCTCCTCGTACGGTGCCTCATCGAAGCCTAGGATGCCTGTAAACATCAGCGAGTAGAACCAGCCACGGATCTGATCCGAGGCCTCGGTCACGAAGTCCATCGGCCACATATCCTCGAAAGGTTGCTCCTCGAATGGGTAATGCAGGGAGGCGAAAGGCGCGATACCGGAATCATACCAGACGTCAAATATATCCGGTATCCGCTCGTAGGTTCCGCCACAGCCACAGCTCCATGTCATATCGTCTACTACGTGTTTGTGCGGGTCAAGATCCTCCGGTACCTCTCCGACCTTTTCCTCCAGCTGGTCAAAGCTTCCGATTATCTCTCTTTTTTCACATGAGTCACAGACCCAGATCGGTATCGGTATACCCCAGTAGTTCTGACGTGAGATACACCAGTCAGGACTCTCCTCGACAAAGTTATGGAAACGCTTCTGAGCGGTCTCAGGCACCCATTCCACCTCCTCGTTTTCCTCAAGCATCCTCTGTTTCACCTCCTCGTTGCGGATGAACCACTGGTCCGCAGCCCTGTAGATAAGCTCAGTCTTGCATCTCCAGCAGTGAGGATACTCGTGCTCGAAGCTTTCGCTGTAGAAAAGCAGGTTCTTCGACTCCAGCATCTCTATTATCTCCGGGTCAACCTCCAAGACGTTTTTCCCTTCAAGCTCTCCGGCCTCAGAGGTGTAGGCACCCTCCGAGTCAAGAGGAGAAAACACAGGCAACCCGAGAGGACGGGTCTCCTCGTAATCCTCCGGCCCGTGTCCCGTTGCAGCATGAACCAGGCCGGTTCCGTCCTCCAGAGTCACAAGCTCCTCCGAGTTATGTACAACGTGGACTCCGTCTTCTCCGTCGAGTTCCTGCTGGCGGGGAACCTCCTCCATCAGAGGCGGCTCGTACTCCAGACCCTTCAGGTCGCTTCCAGGCATAGTCCTCAGGACCTCGTAGTCATCCTCATCAAGCCCACGCTTCGAGGTGACACGTTCAACCAACTGTTCCGCCACAATCAGCTTCTCACCGTCGACCTCGATAACCACATAGATATAATCCGGATGCGTGAAAACCGCCATGTTGCTTGGAATCGTCCACGGAGTCGTAGTCCAGATAACCAGCTTCTCCTCCCTGTTCCTGAGTGGGAACTCTGCGTAGACCGCTATATCCTCTATCTCCTGGTACTCGTCCGTAACCTCGTAACCCGAGAGAGATGTCTGACACCGCGGACACCAGTGTATAGGCTTCCTGCCCTGGTACAGAAGATCTTGCTCATCCGTCTTCTGCAGAAGCCACCACGCAGTCTCGATGTAGTCCGCGTCAAACGTCATGTAAGGATTCTCAAAGTCCTGCCAGACCGCAAGATCCTCCATAACCGTCTGCCAGGGCTCCTTCGCAGAAGTCGCTCTTTCCCGGCATTCCTCGATAAACTTCTCTGCGGAGATCGAGTTCCCGATCTCGTTTTTATCCTCGATACCGAGTTCCTCCTCGGTCGCAAGCTCATTCGGCAAACCATGGGTGTCGAAGCCTGCCTGATCATGGACATCGAAGCCCTGCATCTGCTTGAACCTCAGCATAACATCCTTGATAACCTTTCCCTGCATATGGCCGACGTGTGGAGAACCGTTCAGGTACGGCGGACCATCAATCATGAAAAACGGCTCGTTACCCTCCGTAGACTCCCTCACCTTCTCCGTAATACTGTTTTGCTGCCAGTACTCCGAAATCTCCTCCTCAAGCTCAATAGGGCTGTAACTGCTCATAACTACGTTTGAAACTCGGGAAGCTTAAAACAGTTGACGACTGTCGAGGACTTCGTTTGTATCAAGTCCGGCGCATACCACAGTGTTCACTGAAGCTATCTCCCATGCCAGCCTCCGATCACAGCTGCATGTAGGTCCAGATGCTCTGAATTTAAACCTTTTTAGCTCCATTCAAAGCTTTTTCCCTCGAAGTCCTCATCGTACTCCGGCTTCTGATCTTTTCCTGAGTTCTCTGGTTCTCCGTCCTGATCGGTTTTATCTGGGGTTTCGGAGTTTTTGCTTTTGCTGGAGTCGGATGATTCTTTTGTCTTGGATCCGGACATGGAGAGGGGTCCTGGAGTATCCATCAGGGGTCCTGATGACTTACTGCCGGATTTTTTCTCAGGCTTTTTGCCCGAGCTGTCGTTATCGGAGCCGGATTCTTCCGGGTTTCCGGACTTAAACTTCTTGGAGTCCGGATGAGCCTCCTTCGTGGTCTCTCCAAAGTCGGAGTCAACTGAGGCCATCTTCTCCCTGATCTCGTCTAAGTTTTTCTTCGCTTCTTCGTGTGGCTGGAAGACTGCACCGGTAGGTGTTCCCGAGGTCTCCTCGTCCTCGAAACGGGGAAACACCTGTATGTATGCATGTGGAACCATCTGGCCGGCAGCCTCATCTATGTTCATGGTTACCGAGGCTCCGTCCGCTCCAAGGCCGTCTCTGGCCTTGTCTATCACCTTCCTGACCAGGCCCATAGCTTCCTGGTACTCGGAGGGACTGAACTCTTCAACTGATCCAATATGTTCCTTTGGGACCACCATCGTGTATCCCCGTGCCCGGGGATTGATGTCGAGCCAGGCATAGAAGTTATCTGTCTCACCTACAAGCTTGAGCTGTGAAGGATTCGCAATAAGCTGGCAGAACGGACACTGCTGGCCTTTTGGCATACGGTATAAACACTTAGTGAGTTTCTTAACGTTACCGTATTACCGTCTTCCTGTCTCCGGACCTGATCTCTGCACCCGGCTTTATTATCGGTGTGTCCTTGCTTTTGATCTCTACCCCGCCTCTGATCTCTCCGGATATTGTGGTGGAGTTACTCACGTTTATGGTGGTTCTGGTGTCTTCACGGGGATCAAGTACAGCTGAAGCGTCAATGCTCAATGGCCTGCCTACATCGATCCGGGAGTTTGTGAGAAGGTGGGTGGTGGTGGATACACAGGCTTTGGAAGGTTGAATTCGGGAGTCACAGATAATCACGTCCGGAGTGGTTTTGTACTCAAGAGTTATTGAGGAAACCGGAGATGTTGTACTTTGTTTGGTTATTGCCTCATTGCTTATATCCCATTCATTGCTTCCGATGAACGTTGTATCGGCGCTGGATCCATCTCTCACAAAGTACCTTCTAGATCCCTCTACAAGAAGACTTACCTTTGGATCCTCCCCCTGTACATCATCAAACCTTATTGTAAAGCTCTCTCCTTTCCCAACTGAGACTCCGGGATTAAACTGAGGGTCGAACCATACGAATCCTTTGTTCTTCGCGTAAATACTGAATGAGTCTACAGTAAGATCCGTATTTGCCTGAAAGGTGGCTTCTCTGAAGGTGTCACTGGATCTGACGTCACGGTCAGAGCTGTATGTCTCAACTACCGCTGTCACAGATCCAGACAGTAAAAGGATCGAGATAAGTATAGTTAGATACCCCTGTCGCATACAACAAATACATGTATTCGCTGAATATAAATCATGGTTGAGTATGCGTATGGCTGTGAACCTGATTGGTCTTTCCGGCTCCGATCCGGTATCTCGGAACCTCTAGCTTGTATGTATTACCTGTCTTCCGTCACCGAGTTCAGTAATCGGGCTGTCCGTATCGCTTATGAGCCCGTTCTGGAGGTTCTTTCTCAGCTCTGAGACATCTTCGTTTATGTCTTCTTTCTCGAGTCTCATGATGTTTTCGTATACCGCTCTCACCACGACATTGAGTATCGGAATATCTGTCTCCTGATATATCTGCTTGTTGAGTTTCGCTATATTTTCACTTGGTTGTTCTATCATCTCTACTGAGCTGAGGCTGCTGCAGAGGTCTGCTACAGATAGGATCTTCCAGATGTATTTTGGTATGTTGCCTTCTGCCTCCAGCTGTGGCAGTAGTTTTTCCTCAACGTATTTGAGAGGGACTATAGCTTCGTCCTCCTCGTCCTCGCTGCTTTCCTCATCTCTGGGTGTTGAGCTAACGACCTGTCTGTTATCGCTGTACTGATCCATCTGGATTGAGCTGTTTATGGCCTCGATAACTTCCTCTTCATCCATGACCATCCGGAACCTATCTAACGCTGTTTCCATCGGCCGGTATCCATACTTATCCTGTATCGCATTGTTGAACTGTGTGAACAGTCTGATAACGGCTTTCTTCATCTCTACCTGTTTGTTCTCGAGCTCGATCAGCTTATGGCCTTGCTTCTCGGCAATCTCACAGTTAGACATCTCATCCCTAACTGTGGACTTACCGAACCTGTTCAGCTCCTCTTCCTGTTGATCTATCTTCTCCTCGATTATAAGGGAGTCAAGGTCCTCGTGTTTCTGATGCCTGTGACTTTCTCCCTCTATTACCTTGAGAACAAGCCTTCTGAAGTTCTTATCGTTTACCGATGGAGTCTTGTTGGGTGCCCTCGCCTCGACTTCGGCCGGACTCAAACTATGAACTGTTTCAACCGCAGCCTCTGTTATCTGATCCCTGTTGTCCTCGAGGATCTTACCGCGGTCAAGACCGGTCGGGTTTCTTTCCCTCCATTTCTGTGCCAGGTCAGCCACTTCTTCTTCCGTCTTCCCCTCCAACATTGCGTCGACTTCCTGTTTAAGATCTTGTTCATGCTCCTGGAGTATTTCCCTTGAACGCTTCTCTTTCTCTTGCCTAAAAAACTCGCCAAGCTTGGTTCCACCCGGGTTCTTAACCAAGTCGTTTATCCTGTCCTCGTCGTAATCGGTTTCCTCTTGTAGCCAGTTCCTCAGTTTACGCTTAGCACGGGCCTTGAGTTCCTCTTCCTCCTCATTTACCCATTGCTCCAGAAGACCCTGTCTAAGCTCTTTTCTGGCCGCCTTATGGTTCAGAAGTCTTTTCTCTTCCTCCTCTATGAGGTCCCTAACTACCATGGCCTCTTCCATCTTTTTTCTGTACCAAGGATACTCTGGAGATCTCTGACCCATAAACTCTCCAAGAGCTTTCAACCGGTTACAGAAGGCCTCTTCATTCTCCTGAACCCGGTTCAGGTTCTTCCTCATCTGCCGTTTTGTCTTATCAATCTCGTTGTTTATCCCTTTCCGGCTGGAACCAGACATCATTATCAATGTCCTGTTTCAGGCTTATAACTTTGATCGGAGCCAAGATACATACCTAAAGGTGCATTTTACTCATGACAGAAGATTCGTATGAAGAACATTTTGAGGCAGAACCTGACGAAGATGATTCAGAGCCTGAAGATGTCGAGGAACACACAGTTGAAGATACTGAGCCGGAACAAGAGGAAACCCAAGAAACTGAAACAGAGGCCGAGACCGCAGAGTCTGATGGAGACGAAGACTCTGAAGAGCTTGATAAGCCTGTCAGCGAAGGAGAAGAAGTCGAGGTAGAGATAGAGGATCTTGGCTCGAAGGGCGACGGAATAGCCAGAAAGGAAGGCTTCGTGATCTTCGTACCGGGAGGAGAGGTCGGAGAGACCTACGAAGTAGAGGTCACATCCATCGGCAGAAAGTTCGCGTTCGGAGAAATCCTCTAACACCCCCTCATATCAAACTTTTTTCTTGAAGAAACTGTGCCTGCGAGAGAAGTAAGACACCGCACACCGTCGTTAGGGAAAAGGCAACTACACCAGCAGGATCACCAAAGCTGTTGGTCTCAGGCAAAGACGTATGAATGCCTAGGCCGTAATCTACCAAGTCATTGATAACATACATGGAAAAAGCTGCCACCGTCGAACCTAGAGTCATTTTGGCATCCTCCAGAAGGAAAAGAGCCTGTAAAGCCATCAGAAGATGTGAAATCACAAGGAAGGCAAACATAGGCCCGGATCTAAACGACAGAAAGGATTCACTGTAGTAAAGAAGTACAAAGACCGTCCAGAGACCGTACTTGAGGTTTGCCAAGAAAGCCAGACTATCAAGTACTGCGCTGGAGAAATCACGGGTTCTGGAGATGTATGCGCCGGCAGCCAGCAACGTAGCTATCGGAGAATCCGCCACCAGAATCCAGAGATACACCGGTGTCTCACCAAACTGAGGAAGATAGTAGTAAAACCCAAAGAGAGCACCGGCCAGATTCACGGCAGCAGCCACAGAGAGAACTCTCTTCCTGCCGAACCGTTCAGTAATTCTGTCGAGGTAATCCACAGTATACTGCAGAAATGATCTCCTTTTTATGGGTTAACGTCCGGTTCGGGGAAGCTGAAGGCACACCTAAGGTATATATCATTTGACTGTAAATGTTAGTTATGAACCGAAGTTCTTTCACGCTTGCGGTAGTAGTGTTGAGTTCTTTACTTGTAGCATCACCTGTGATGGCACAGGGGTACGGGGATGAGGCACCATCAGAGCCCCCGGAAAACGCTGAACCGGAAGAGGAAGACGAAAGAGAGACAGAAGAGGAAGATGAGGATACAGAGACACAACAGGAAGACGATGAATCAGAGGAAACAGGTTCTGAAGGCGAATCAGACGTATACACCGAGGAAGAGGATTCTGAGCAGGAGGAACTCGAGATAGAAGGCACCGATAACTCGACCTCTCTGGAGATTAACATCTCGGAGGCACAGGCAGTTGCCAGAAGCTCTCTATCAGAGATGGACTGGATGCTTGAAGAATCCAGCATTGAGGAAGAAAAGGGGTACTACGTGTTCGAGTTTACGGCAGGTACTGACTCAGAGGCAGATGTGAGGGTAGACGGCTCCTCAGGGGAAGTCTACAGGCTTGAACAGGAGATAGAGGAAGACGAAGTAAACAACCAGACAGGAAGAGAGACTGCTCAGAACATGGAGCAGGCACGTGAAAGAATCTCCGAGCTACGGGAGACCATCATGGAGTTAAGAAATAGAATCTCCGAGCTAGAGTCCGAGAGAACAACAGATACAGAGGTAGAAGTTGAGAGAGGTCCGAACAGGACCGAAGTAGAAGTAGAGAATGAAGGTACAGAGGCAGACATAGAGAGATCCGGCAATAGTACAGATATAGAGGTCGAAGGAAACGAAGCCAGAGGTCAAGGCCCACAGAGAAGTCCAGGGGAAGATACAGGCCCTCAACAGGACAGAAACAGGACACCGGGCAACGAACAGGCTTCA
>CAKZNU010000140.1 GCA_937132175.1 uncultured euryarchaeote | reverse complement strand
AGGTTACTCTGAGGCCTTCGGCCACTACATTGAGCACGGAAGAGGCTTATACCGCCAGAAACAGCAGAGAGATAATAGACGCTTTGAAGAAGTGTTATACCTCCGTATTCACCGATAGGTATATAGCGGAACACGGCCAGGAAGAGATTCCACATCTCGAGATGGCGGTGCCTGTCACCGTACATCCTGTGATCGGAGAGGACGTTGAGGCTTCCGGAACCGTGACGTCTTTCGAACCGCTCTCACTTAACTCGAATATTTTAACCGTGACAGGAGCATACGGCACAGGACCCCTCTACACCCGCGATAAACAGTCTCTGGACAGGTTCGAGGTCTTTGCCGAAAACACGACAGTTCTTAGAAGAAGCGTCTCCAGAAAATACACCAGGCTTGTGGAGGATGCCTCGGAGGAGGATTTACGACGTGAAGACCTCGACAGAGAAACTGGTGAAGATGCCTGTCTAACCCACAACCAGGTCAGAGAGCTTGCAAACTATGTTCGTGAGGCAGAGAAATCGCTCGGGAAACCGGTGGAGATGAGATGGGTTCTGGACGAAAGAACCCGAGATATGTCGATAATGGCCGCGGATACCGTCGAAGATCTCACTGAGCCAGACTCCGTGGATATACATACTACTGAAGGTCAGGGTGAGGCAATCGTTGACGGAAACCCGATGGGTTCTGGTGTTGTATCCGGACGTGCACGGGTGCTGTCTTCTCCACACCATGTCGATCGTTTCGACCAGGGAGATATACTGGTTGCCGATACCACGGACTCCAGCTGGGAGCCGCTGATGGAGAAGGCTGGAGCCGTCGTCACTAATCAGGGTGGCATGGAGCATACAGACAGATTGTGCATGGAAATCGGTACTCCGGCTGTCACAGGTACAGAGGTAGCTACCTCCATGATCTCCGACGGCCAGAAGATTACGGTACACGCAGGACAGAGAGGAGGGCAGGTCCTTGAAGGAGATAAAGATTACTCGGTCTCAACTTTGAACCCGGAGAGGTTCTCTGAGGCCGAGGTTGGTTTTACCGTGGAGGTAGAGAATATTCGGGAAGCCATGAACATGGGATCAGTCTCCGGTACATCACTTTTCGTTGACGCAGACTCATTCGGTAATCAAGACGAACTCACGGACTCTGCAGTTGCCCGCTCCGCAGCCTCTGTACACCCAGAAAGGTTCATGATAAGACTTGAGGCTTTATCCAGCGAGGAACCATCTCTTGAATCTCTGGAGTCGGTGCGTAATGCTGTCGAGAGCAACAAAATTGAAAACTTATCTATTGTACTGCCCAGATGTTCGTCTCTGGGGCAGGCAAAGAAGCTACGTGTACAGGTAAAGAGAAAGCTCTCCGTACCTGTCTACCTCGAGGTTGGTGGCCTTCAGGAGGTTCAGAAGGCAGGTGAGCTCTCCGAGATCTTCAGTGGCTTCCTCGTGGATGTCGGAAAGTCTGGGTGGTCTCACGACCGCGGTACTGAAATGAATCTGGTCGGGAAGCTGCGGTCTCGCACGCCGGACTCCGAGATTCTGATACGGACAGGTAAGGAATCCGGTCTACCGGCTAAGCTATTTGAGGAAGCAGACCGTGTTATTGCAGAGGCCGGTAATGTACCCGATCTGGCCTATGATATGGAGAGAAGGGACGTGTCTCTTGGTACGGATCCTGGTTCAGCTGCCGGCAAGGTTTACAGGGCTCTTGAGGACAGCGACGCATCCACGGCATCTGAGCTTGTGGATTCTACAGGACTTGATCTGGAGGAGGTAAACATGGCTCTTGGATGGCTTCTCAGAGAGGATAAGGTTGAACGCAGGCATGCTGAGGACGTAGATGTCTACGTTCTTTCCGATTAATGTCTGTGGGTCTTGGTCGTTTTATAAGATTGTTAAGGCAATTTACTGGTGTGAATGAGCTTGAGATTGAAAATCTCGAGGCTTCTCGAAAAGGCTTACAGCCGGGTGATTTCAATGACTGACAAAGATGATGTTCCTGATGATAAGGAGGATAAAGAAGGAAAATCCCAGGGCGGAGAGGATGGAAAGAAACAGAAGGTACAGTTCCCACAGTACTTCCAGCAACAGAAGTCCAAGAGAAACAATCCGAACGGCACCAACCTGAAGACTCCGGTGCTGAGAGGCGTAGTGGTATGTGAGTTCGACGGCGAGAGAATCTGGGTTGAGGCCTCTGGAAACATGAAAGGCAGGTACGGGGTAGAGATTCCTGAAGGCTATGAGCCCGAGGAGTTTGCTCCCGGTACAGAGGTCGCGCTTGATCCAAACAGCTTCAAGGTGACGGACGTCGTGGAAAGAGGTAAAGACGCAGAGTTCGACTCCGTTGAGACTGACGTAACCTTCCAGGATATAGGTGGTCTGGACCATGTCATAAAGTCAGTATCCTCGAACGTCGGTGCACAGCTTGACTCCGAGAAGAAAGCGAAGATCGAGGAGTGGGGCATGGATATGGATAAGTCCACTCTTTTGATAGGAAGACCGGGAACCGGGAAAACCCATCTTGTGAAGGCTCTCTCGAACGAGTATGACGCAGAGATGTTTATGATAAACGGACCTCAGCTCGTAGAGAAGTTTATCGGTGAGGGAGCAAAGAAGGTGAAACGTCTGTACGAGCAGGCTCGTGCCTCGGAGAAACCTTCAATAGTCTTTATAGACGAGATAGACGCTATAGCGAAGAAGAGGCTTGATGACCGACGCCACGGAGGCGAAGAGGTCGAGAGGACGATGAGCCAGCTTCTCTCGGAGCTTGACGGCCTGGAAACCGAGGAGGAGGGAAACGTGATATCTATCTTCGCCTCCAACACTCCGGACATTATAGATCCTGCTCTCCTCAACAGGTGCAGCGCCGTAGAGGTTCCTGTACCCGATAAGGAGGCCAAGAAAGAGATTACACAGGTACATACCCGTGGAATCGACACCGATGACAGTCTGGATCTAGACCTGATAGTCGAGGAGATGGGAGATGAGTTTACAGGCAGAGACATAAAACAGGTTGTCCGTCAGGCTGCAATCAACGCCCTTGACAGATCAGAGGAGTACGCAGATGCAGAGGTCACGATGGAGGACTTCCAGGAATCCATCAAGGACCTAGAAGAAGGTAACATGGGTGTAGAGAAAGACTTCCTCAGCTCCGGAGAGGTTGTTCCGGAAGAGATGTTTGCATAGAAATACAGGGTTTAGTCCCTGTATCTTCTCTCTATGTGCTCTACAATCTTTTCAAGTTTCTCCTGTTTACTGTACGTCGGAGACTCCGTCAGAAAATCCTGAACCAGCTTGTACAGGTATCCGTCGTACTCCTGTAGCCCAGAGATCCCAGGTTCAAGATTATCTAGTTCTTCCTCCAGCCTCTGGAACATTCTGAACCTCTTTATGCCTACATCCTCGATACTGTCTATCTCCTCGAGGCTCAGCTTCTCCCTCATCACATCCTCTCCTTCAGCATTTCCTCGGTTCTCTCCGGATCTGCACGTCCCCGGGTTTCCTCCATGACCTTTCCGACGAGGAAGTTGATAGCAGATTCCTGTCCCGATCTGTAGTCCTTTACTGCTCCAGAATTTTCCTCAATTACAGAGCCCACTTTTTTCTCAAGGTCGAAGCCTTCTTTTTCCGGGAGCTCTCCGGTTTCGATAAGTTTCTCGACCGTCTTCTGTATCTCGGTTTCTGTCTCTGTCCGTTCAAGTATCTTTTCCGGCATCTCGGGATCGGCGCCGTGCCTGCGAAAGGCCTTCAGCGTTACAAGTACCCTATGGGCCTTATGGTCTTTGACGAGGTTCTCGTACAGTCTGGTGAATCCTTTCTCTACCACAAACCTTGAGGACTCCTCATCCAGGTCTCCGGGAAGAGACCGGTAGTCTTTCTCCTTTGAGACCGCTAGATCCCTGACATCGACCTCGAAGTCAGAGTTTTCAAGTGCCTGCCGGAACTCATCGGCATCTAGTACCACAGCCTCCGTTCTCTCCCCTGTGGTATGTGAGACTTCCTCGTTTCTGAATACCCGGAAGTCCACCAGATGCTTGAGCTCTGAAGAGAACGGGTGAACCGTGCCTGGCTCGAAGCCTGTAATTGCCTTTGCCTTCTCCGGTGGAACCATCCTGTACTCCGAGCCCAGCTTCGACTCTGAGAGGGTCCGATCCCCTGGCAGAAGCACGTGCCTGATCTCTCCGTTCGTCTCGACTATCAGAGACTTCACTATCTGGCTCGCATCGAGGCCTCTTTCCTCTGCGGCCTCTTTACATCCCTCTGTAGGATTTTCCTGTTGTACAGTTCTAAAGTTAGCACCGATTCTTTCCAGCGCCTTATCTGCCTTCATGTCTTGATCCTCTCCTCAAGCTTCTGGCGTGTCTCCCGTGGGTCTGCCTTTCCTTCTGAAGCCTGCATGACCTGTCCCACAAGATGGTTCAGGGCCTCATCCTTGCCGGACCTGTAATCCTCTACGGCCTCAGGGTTTTCCTCCACCGCAGACTCTACA
>CAKZNU010000139.1 GCA_937132175.1 uncultured euryarchaeote | reverse complement strand
GAGATCTATCTTCTGAGCTATGAGACGAAGAAGGGCAGAGAGCCCCTATTTATATCAAGAATCAAATCCAGAAGCCCGTGTCAGGACGGAAGCTCATGTGCCTACGAGTTCCTCTTGCCCAAGCTAAACGGGAGCAGATACAGCTTCTACATGCTTCCACAGGACTCTTCCGTAACCCTGAACGTACTTATAGACGGTGAAGACAGAAACACCTTCAAGTACCCTGCCAGACCGTATAACCTGACAGTTCAGACCAGAGACGGTTTCAGGAACGGAGAGCCTGTGGACAGAGAGTTCGTGATAGAGGAAAGATCAGGGAACAACCTGTTTTCTCCATCTGTAAGCGGATACACCTCCTCCGCCAGGCTCAAGGATCAGACGGTCAACGGGTCAGCTTCTGCACTTTTCGTACCCACAGGATACAGCTCACCGGATGCGTACCGTATACAGGTCAAGGTTCCGTCCGCAGGACCTTCTGGCAGCCAGGAGCTCCAGATATCCAGAGACGTCATAGAGTTTACGTCACAGGGACCTGCTGAGAAAGGATTTAGGAAGGAGGCGGTAAGTTTCAAGAAGGAGGTTAACAGGTTCAGGCCGATCGCCTCCTGTCTATTCTCCAGGGTCTCGTCCGGCAACGTACGGGTGCTGGAGCCAGATAGCAATACACAGCAGTTCAGGCTGTCCAGAGGTATACCTTACGTGGTGGAGGCAAATTCCAGTCTCGCCGGCTACCGTCTTAGAGAGCCTGGTTCACACCTTGTTATGGCCCCGGTATTCGGCGGGGAGACTGTTGACCGGGCCTCGGACGGTCTCTACGAGACAGGCTCAAACGTGGTGTTTACGCCAACCCCGAAGTCCTCGGAGGACGATGCCCTGAGCCTTGACCTTGTGGATACTTCTGGAGATGTACAGGAGGTGAACTTATCAGTGGCGAGTGCTACATGTAAAGATACAGGAGCCGGAGTCTCTGGCTCGACGGAAAAGACGGAGGAACTCAAAAAGAGGATAAACTCAATAAGACCTGTACTGAGAAGTATGTTTGTGGCTGGAAAATGATTAGACAGATACTGGTACTTGGTATTGCAACCCTAGTGCTCCCGGCAGCAGCCGGCTTAGAATCATACATGGTGGGTCCATCGGAGGAACCTATCGATGGAGCGACATATACCTGGGGTTCACCTGAGACAACCTCATACTTCCAGGATGCACAGTCATACGA
>CAKZNU010000138.1 GCA_937132175.1 uncultured euryarchaeote | reverse complement strand
ATTTATATGTGGTACGTACAGGCCCTCTTCCTGATGAGGCAGATCAGCTGGAGAATGTCGATAGGAGCGATATAGTGGAACAGCAGGAGTTCATGCAGGATCTGGCGGATGCGGCACCAAGTGCCAGGAGCAACTACTACAACATAGACGAACTGAACAAGTTAGCAAAGCTGGAACTTGGAGCAGGAGGCGGAACATCGGCCTTCAAACCGGTAGGCGTACTGGACGAAGATCACTTCATAACCCGGGGTATAGGCCTCAGAACAGAGATCTCGGAGTTCGACGAGGTAAGGCCTAAATCCTCCGCAGATGTACTTGTATCAGGCCCAGGGAAGAGAGAGTTCCTCACAGCCTGGAACTACGGCCTCGGAAGAGTAGCAGCCTTTTCCGGCGATCAGGGAGTTCTTGAGAGGACTCTGGAAGCGGATCCAGGCCTTGTCTCCCGTACCGCGAGCTGGACAGTAGGCAACCCTGACAGGAAACAGGACAGATGGGTGGAGGTCTCTGAAACAGAGGCGCCGACGCCAGTCGAAGTCAAAGCATCTTTTCAGGCAGAAGGCCTTACATACAGTTCTGAAGACAGGTACACTGGACAGATAGGCCCTGATGGAAAAGGTTTCCACAGTTTCGCAGGTGAGAACTACAGTTACAACTATAACTCGGAGATAGAGGAGATGGGTTACAGGAACGATGTTTTAAGCAGGATAGCATCAAAGACTGGTGGAGAAGTATATACTCCTTCCGAGCTTGAGGAGGCGGATTTCGGAGGTTCTCAGATGCAGGAGGTCAGTTACAGCAGTTCGCTGTCTGTTTACTTCCTCGCCGCTGCACTGGTTATACTGCTTTCAGAGGTCGGTTACAGGAAGTTAAATGGTAAAAAATGATGCTCTCTGGTAAAAACCTTTATTTACAGGCCTGTTAATCTTTACAGTATGGGAGCTTTCGATAAGATCAAGGATTCTTTACCAGGTACCGGATCTTCTGACAGCTCTTCTTCCTCGGATTTCGGAGGAGGGGAGTTTGACAGTTCATTCGACGATGACAGCGGAGGTCTTGGAACAGATGACTCCGGAGGCCTCGGCGGTGGAGGAGGTCGTCGGGCTCGTCCTCTCGGAGGACGGTGACGGC
>CAKZNU010000137.1 GCA_937132175.1 uncultured euryarchaeote | reverse complement strand
GCCTCCTCCCCATATTTGACTGCTGCAGGAAAAAGATGTGTCATACGAACCCACTTCTGATCGCTTCTTTCACCAGCCACAGAGTCATTTTCGTCTCCGGGCCTAAGACCCTCTTCAGATATGGAGTTAAGATTCTCAACCGCAGTTCCATGCTTCAAGGTATTCTGCCGGTCATAGGCCTCTGGGTTATCTCTGAGTTCTCTTGCGACCTGCATGAATTCTCCGTGATCATCTTCAAGTTCATGGACAGCTGAAATTCTTTCCTCGAGTAGAGATTCGAGATCAGACTCAAAATCCATATATTATCACTAAAGAGTAATAAATAAAAATATTGAGGCAGATTACTTACACCTGAGCAATTTTTATCGAAGTAGCTTCATAGTCCGTCTTGCTGGTATAGTTCCGGAACTACAAGATGTTATTACTGCAAAGAACTATCCCTGATCAATCTACATGTCTGATGCACAAAGGATCTTCACCTCTGTTTCACCTATCTGGTAAACGTATTTGACTGCATCCAGCTATATTATGACCCTTTCTTCATGCTTACAAATAAAAGATAGATACAGTCACCGACATGTAGGAGACAGATGAACATACAGGATGCTCTGCACTCTAACATCACTCGGGAGTCCATCGCCTACGGGTATACCCTGGCAGTCTGGGGTTCCGGAGCCATGCTTATCTCGGGCTTCCAATTCGGACCTGTCGATGTATTCATGTTCATCCTCGGAGGAACTCTGGGATTCGGGGCTCTCGCCCTGATAGCCTACGGAGGATTACTCGGGCGTGTAGCAGAGGTCGAGAGACAGAAGTTTATCCCGGGAAGCATGATACATATCCTTGCATCGATGGGGACCCTCTTGCTCAACCTTGTATTTATGGAGTCCGCCCAGCAGCTACTTTCAAAGACACAGATATTCCTCTCTGTAGGATTTCTTACGACGTTGATGTACAACATGCTGTTGCTGGTTGAACAGGTAGCTTACAAGGAAATATACAGAATCAGTAGCTAGGAAATAGCCAGAAACACCGATACAGCGTGTATGAAGAATGCGAACGAGATCATGCCAGTAACGGTACCAAAGGACAGGAAGAAAGGAACAGAGAGTACCCCCGCAGACAGGTTCACGATGGCCACTCCACGGATAAGTTTCCTCTTAGTCATAGATTCTACGAGCCCGCAGGGATTTGAACCCTGGACCTAGCGGTATCTCACGTCGAAAACCTTGTATCAGGCTTTCTCAAACCATCTTCCGGGCGGGAAGTCTGGTCGCCGAAGCCGCTCGCTCTGTCCTGGCTGAGCTACGGACCCTTCAATTTCTACATGCGTCGTGAAGTTTTATTATCTGCACCTACGCAAAGGCCAGCCACACCATCAGGCTCACGTAAAGTATTATTATAGAGAGAGGGAAGAGCCTGGTGATTATGTTTATGCTGTGGGTGATGCTGTAGTAGTCCCTGTTTAACAGGTTTATGTCTCTGCACCGGGAGCTTGTTAAGCCAGCTGAGGCCGGAGAAAGGGTTTCCGAGGCTTCCTGTATAACTGAAGACAGCCTGTCTTCATCAATCTCCTCTGTGCTAGCCAGGTCCTTTATATCCTCGTGTGTATCTGTTGTGAAGACCTTTACCTCTTCGAAGCGATCCGAGACCTCATCTGCCTTCGCGTTGACTGTTTCACAGGGTCCGTTTTCGTCGCTTCCCAGAAGCAGAGTTTTCTGACCGTCCACCTTTTCCACGACTGCGGTAATCGGCTTACCGTCCATGTCCACCGAGAAACCTGCCTCGTATTCATGCAGCGATAGGTTCTCAAGATCTCTTTCGAAGCTCTGTACTGCGGCCCGGGCTCTCTCCGCAGCCTTTGAGCCGGAATGCATTAGTCCTCTGTCCTCGTGTTCGGCGTGGTTATGCAGATCGACGATCAAGGTGTCGGAGCCGTCTACGGCATCGCTGAATACGCATTTTTCGAAGTCATCAAACCTCTCAGTCTCCAAATAGATGACCTTTGAGTCTCCGTACCTGCGTCCTGAAAGGGTTATGCTGCCGTAGCTCCGTGAGATCATTCTGCTGGCTCTTTTCTCCGTATCAGGCTCCTCGAACGCCTCGTATATCGTGTTTATGCATGATGAGGATGCAGGGTCAGACTGGTGGGTTGTGGGGAGATGGAAGAAAAATCCCTCGTCTCCGTTGATGTTTTTCCGGGATATAACTTTTTCAGAGAGTGCTGCGCCGCCGAAGCCTCCCAGCGGCCCGGGATGAACCCATGGCGCCCCTATGCTGTACTCTCCGTCCTCGTTCCTGATCAAAAAACTGTAGATTTCAGGATTAGCGGGATAACCAGCATCTATATCTTCCTGGTTGTCCTGAAGAAGGCTTGAAGAGAGGTTGAAACCCTTAACGGTTTCTATATTTATCTTCATCAGGTGCTCATGGACGAGAACCAGAGCTATCAGTATCAATGCTGTTACGAAGAGGAGACCGATCTGGGTTATATACTCTATTCTGGAGAAGGCCTCGAACTGCCAGATCAGAGCAGTAGGCAGAAGCAACAAAACCGGGTGGGCAAGAGTGAATACACCAAGTTTCTTGAAGCCATGGTTTCTGGCCGAAAGCACCAAAACGGTGTATGTCAGAACGAAAACAGTCAGTACGCCCGCCCAGTAGATCTTCCATGCCTCGAGAAGTGAGTCTGAGCGTGAAACGAAGAGCAGAAACAGGAAAAAGACCGTCTCCGCACAGAATGAAAGGGCCAGAGCCCACCGCCTCCTCATGTAATCGAACATTCTCGTGTATATCTCTGCGGAGAGAACTGCTGGAAGTATCAGTACAGCTACAGAGGTCAGTATGAAGTCGATGAGAAAGGAGGCTCCTATCTGCCACGAAATAGTGTTATCCAGGGCAAACGTGGCCAAAAGCCCGTAGAAGAGTCCTCCCACGACTATAGCGACGTAAAGTATTCTGGAACCGGGTATATCCTTTACGAGGTTTTCGAATATATGCAGGTTATAGGTACCCTTGGCCATTACCTCAGGATACGGTCTCCAGTCTTAAAAGAGGTATCCGGTCAATAAGGGGCTGCAATAAAGTGGTTCTTGAATCTGGCCGCCGAGACTGATACCGTCATCACTCCCTCAACCCTGAGTTTCTCCAGACCTTCCGAAAACGATCGATCCTCCGATACAAGTTCTGCGGCCTCCGTATCCGCCTCCAGCGTAACTATCTCCTCCGAGCCTGGAGGTATAGAGGTTGATCCCCGAACGGACTCGACCTCGAGGTTCTCGGAGCCCATATAGGTTCTGTAGTTTACGGACTCGATTTCTGCGGTTAGGTCGTTCGGATTTCTTACACGTATATCAACGAAGAGCTGTAGGTTTCCGTCCTCTACGTCAAGTGTCTCTGTCGTGGGGGTATAGAATACAGGCTTCTCCACGTCGAAGGGCTCGTGGAACTCACCCACAGCACCTTCCTCAGGCATCAGCACCAGGGCAGAGCCAAAGGTAGATATCACCAGAGAAACCACCAAAAGAAGTTCTAGGTAACGGTGATCCTCGAGAGATTCCTCAATACGTGATACCGCGCCCTCATGCAGCTTCTTCTTCCTGTCGGTGTCCACGATCAATACTGAGCTATGGCGGTTTATATGAGTATCCGTTTACGCCAGAAACCTGTGTTTACTTAAAGGTATAAAAAGTTTTCACTTTGAGGTAAAAACATGATGTTTGAAACCGACAGCAGGATGGTAACGGGTGCAACACTCCTGGCTCTCGGATTCGTTGCAGGGTCTCTTTCCTCTACAGCTCTACCAGCAGGTCTTGATTCTGGAAGATCCCCGGCAACCCTGGCGTCCCTGAGCGAGGGAAACCGATCCGCCTTCGGACAGACAAACTACATTCAGGCTCCTTACGCGGACCCAAAGTACCAAAGCAGCAAGGACAGTGTAACTGTTGATGTCTCATCAGTCTCTTTCCCTGAGGGAAAGTCCATGCAGCCGACGATATTCTCCGGTAACATGGCTCTCTTGCAGAGATACGACGGAGGAGAAATTGAGGAGGGACAGATACTGAGGTACACAAAAGGAGATTCCGCCGCAATCCACAGGGTTCAGGCAAACTACCTGGATACAGGAGGATACCTTCTGATGCGTGGAGACAACAACAGGTTCTCCGAGAGGATAGAGAAGTCCCAGATCACTCACCGGGTCGTAGGCATACTCTATACCGAGAACGACTAGATTCCCGGAGGATACC
>CAKZNU010000136.1 GCA_937132175.1 uncultured euryarchaeote | reverse complement strand
CCAGGTGGAGTCAAACCTCTCTGAGCTCGGCTCCGGAATCCAGAGTATGGCCTCTGAGGTCACAGCCGGCTTTGACTGGGACGGAGACTCAAGCCTCGAGTCCCAGGTTTACGGAACAAATGCCACGGTTGGTTCTTCTTCAGCGGTCTCAGGTGGAGAAAAAAACGTAACTGTCTCGGCAACAGATTCCTCCGGAAACCTGAACCGGTCCTCACCTTTCGGCTCTCTTCAGGTAGATGCCAGTTCACCTGAGATCACCGACTTCAGGGTTTCTCCGGTGAGGGATGTGGATGCGGAGGGCCAGGATCTATTCGTAACGTTTAACTCTACCCAGGAGCTTTCGGACGTAAGGGTCTCGGTCTCGACGCCTTCGGGAGAGGCAGAGATGACCGAAGCGAAGTTTGCCGAGTCCGATCTCAACTACACAGGCGTACTGGATGCTACGTCCACAGGAACTTATGAGGCGAAGCTTATCACCGCAGAAGATCTCAACGGGTTGAACGGCTCCGAACTACAGACTGACTCGGCTTTACTGGATAATGAACGTCTGGAGGCCGAGGAGATAGTACTGAACGATACCGATGAAGACGGAGATATCGATGCCGCAAACATCTCTTTCTCGAAGCCGATAAATGCCTCTACGGTCAATCCGGGAGATTTCAGGGTCTCAGGCAGAGGCTTTGATTCCTTTTCGGCAGGATCTTCTCATGTCTTCTTGGAGCTGGATCAGGTATCCGAGGTAGATGGTACAGGCCCCGTTGACGTTACCTATAGCTCCGGCAGTCTTAGAGGCCTGAACAACAACGGTTTGGAACCTATACCTGAGTCCTTCGACGAGACTGATGCTGCCAGGCCGAAGGTAGAGATCTCCTTCCAGAACCCTCTGGTATCGGACTCGGATCTGACCCAGACTGTCACGGCAGCGTTTACGGAGGAGATGAGTACGGCCAGTGACCCTGTCTTTACCTTCACGGGTAACGAGGGCGAGATACAGAAGACGGGTGGATCATGGAGTACCACAAGCTTTGCCGGCTTCTTCTCGGTAACGGACGCAGAGGAAGAAGGAGAGATATCGTTACAGGTCTCTGGCGCCGAAGATCCTGCCGGAAACGTCCAGATAACTAACTCCTCGTCCTTCAGCATAGATACCCTGAACCCCGATGCCTCTAACTCCCTGAACCGACAGGTAGTCTCCGGAACGGTGGACCTGAGAAGGTTCTTCACCAGGTCCTCGGACGATGGAGAGACCGTAACATACAGCTTCAACGAGTCAGGTGGCTTCACGGAGATCCCGGTGCCTTCCTCCTGGGACTCGACCTCTGCCTCAGAGGGACCTCACAAGGTACGACTGGAGGTAAAAGACGATGCAGGAAACCTCAACTCCTCTACAGGCGTACTGAAGGTTGATAATCTTAAGCCCTCGGATCTCTCCGTCGATGCTCCGACTCAGAGGGTATTCCGTCAGAGATCCTCTACCCTGGAAGTCGAGTACAGCTACACGGAGAGAAACGTCAACAGAACTGTACTGAGACTGGAAAACGCCTCCGGGGTAGCTGCAGAGATCAAGCTCTCGGAGTCCTCGAGGAATCCTGACGCCGCAGCCACCTTCGACCTTGACTCCTCGGAGTACAGTCTGGCCGATGGATCACTGTACAACCTCTCGGTTGAAGCCGTAGACGACGCCGGAAGAAAGACCTCGGAGTCAGTCAAGGATCTTGTAGGAATAGACGATACCTCGCCGGCTCTGGAGGATCCGAAGGTCCTCGGACCGAGGCTTCTTTCCCTGAACATATCCGATACCTTCTCCGGGGTCAACGCAACTGCTTTGAATCCTGAAACCTTTGACCTCAACGAGCCGGAGGCCCCGGAAGCAACGTTCCAGAAAGTCTCATGTACAGATGGAGCCTCTGACTGCAACGTATCGGTGAGCCTCGAGGAGAGAACAAACCTGGAGCAACTAAGCATAAACCTTGGTGTTGGAGGAGTCCTTGAGGACGTAGCAGGTAACAGAAGGTTCGATGATCAGCTCGTATTCAAAGGTACAGACTTCGTGAAGCCTGGACCGGAATCAATTGATTTCAACGTATCCCTGCCTCTGAACCAGGACGATGCCGGAGACAATATCTCTGTACTTCTAGGCTTCAACGAGACTATGAAAACATCCGTCAAGCCACAGGTAGAGATCTCCGGCCTCAAGAGTCCTTACGAGCTCCAGGGCCGATACATAAACTCGACACATTACAACGGCTCCTTCGTCCTTGATGGAGTTGATCAGGACAGGATCGGGACCCTAAACGTGACCCGGGCACAGGATAACTCCGGCAACCGTGTCTCGGACTCCCCAGAGCTGTCCTTTGCCGTTGATACTCTCGGACCTGTCGTTCAGCTGGCAGGAAATCCTTCCGGTGCAAACCTTTCAGGAACCGAAGATATAACCAGGTTCTTCAAGGTACTCCAGAAGGATGGCGGAGAGACCGAGTACAGCTACAGTCAGGGTGGATCATTCGTAAAAATTGGTGATCCGGAAAGCTTCGATACTACCGTCCTGGAAGACGGTTTCTTTACCTTAGAGGCTTTGCACACGGATGATGCCGGGAACACGGACTCGGAACAGGTAAACCTGCTTGTAGACAATACGGATCCAAGGATAAAGTTCAACGGAACCTTTTCTGAGGGGGACCCAGGCGTGCTGGAGCCTGAAACCAGGTTTACGGTGTACGCAAACGCTACTGACTCCCTGACCGGTGTCCGGTCTGTACAGGCAAACGTATCCGAGGTCACCACTTTACACGGCTTCGTGGATCTCACCGATGAGGATGGGGACGGAAACTTCACCGGAGAGTTCAAGATGAACGTCTCTGCCGTGGAACAGGACTACCGGCCACAGGTACGTGCTCTGGATTACTCCGGCAACACCGAGACAGTCAGCTCAGACAGCTTCACCGTGACATCTGAGAAGGTGGATATCACGTCCCAGGCTATCGATACGTTTGTCTCGGACGGAAACGAAAACGGCGTCGCAGACATAGATGATACCGTGACGATCTCATGGAACGCGGATGAAGACCGTGTATCCAGCATAGAGGGAGCACAGGCAAACTTCTCCGCCATCGGCGGACCGGTTCTAGAGATGCAAGATATAGGGAACAACGGTGTATACGTCGCCAGCTACAGGATTCCGGAAGGCACACCGGAGAAAACCTTCAACGGCACGGTATCAGTGACAGACGGCCTTGGAAGAACGGATACGGAAAACAGCTCCGGAAGGGTGAAGGTAGACGGTATAAGGCCTGAGGCGCCAGAGAGCCCGGAGTCTTTCAGGCTTATAGACGGCGGCATCCGTCTCTCATGGGAGCCTCCAGAACAGGGAGCCAGTTACAGGGTTTTCAGGCGCCGAGCCGGCGAGGCCGAGACAGACCTCAATACAACCCTTTCGGACACAAGCCTTGTACAGAGCTTTGATCACAGAGAGAAGCTCAGATACAGGATAGGATCCGTTGACTCTGCTGGCAACATCGGGGGAAATACCTCCCTTCTGAAGGTCACAGCGGACTCGAAGCCTCCAGAGATCCGGCCATCGCTCAAGAGTCTTGCCGGCGGAGACGCAGTAAAACCAGAGGGCGCGGTCAACGTCTCTGCACTCAGCTTCGATATATCCGGGGTTGAAAACGTTACCCTGAACGCATCCGAGCTCGGAGGTCAGGAAAGAATAGAGATGGAGACAGCAGGCTTCAGCCGGTACCAGGAAACAGTAGACACCGCCTCCGTCGATGCCGATAAGCTCAACGCAACCTTTACCGTATTTGACGTCCTGGGACATTCTCGCACCGTGGAGAGAACCATACCGGTAGACTCAGGAAAGCCTGATATACAGGTCAAGGAAACAGAAAACGTCTGGTACTCAGAGCCTCCGTCCGTCGACATAGATCTTAGTGACGCTACCAGCATCCTGAGATTCCGTACAGGTCTCAACGCATCGGATCTGGAGATCAGAAACGACTCTATGTCCTCGAACCTTACCCGTGACTGGAAGGTAGAAAGGTTCAGAGACGCAGAACAGGGCAACAACACCCTCTTCGTGGAGGCTATAGATCAGGCAGGAAACAGAAACCTGACTTCCGAAAAGGAGGCCTGGAGGTTCAGAAAGGACACCGTGGCTCCGGAAACCTCGGTAAACGTCTCAGGAGAGACCTCGTGGAGGCCAGAAAACTTCTCGGTTGCGCTGGACGCCTCCGATGAGTCATCAGGAGTCACAAACACCCTGTTATGTCGAGAAAGCTCATGTACCCCTGAAGAGACTTACTCCAGGCCTTTAAACTTCAGTTCGAGAGAGCTCGAGGTCCTGAGGTTTAGATCAGAGGACGTGGCCGGAAACACGGAGGCTGTAGAGACCGTGAGACTCGGCGTCGATCCGTTCAAGCCCTCTATAAACTCCGTGGAGGTTCAGCCAGCCTCAGACCTCTCACAGGGAGAAACTGTCTCGGTGACGTTAAACGCCTCAGACAACGTTTCACAGGTAGAAAACGCCTCCGCCGTCCTGAAACCAGGGTTCCTCGAGGGAGACAGAAACCTCACAGGCAGACCATCGAACATGACAGCCGAGTTCTCCGTACCTTCCGGAGTCTCCGTCACAGACAGAGAGATTCCTATAC
>CAKZNU010000135.1 GCA_937132175.1 uncultured euryarchaeote | reverse complement strand
GTTACAGGTCTATGACTTCCTCGAGGCAGACATAGACGGGGAGTACCTTCTGATACTGATAGGTGGAGACTTCCCGGAAGACATCAAGGAACAGGTATCGGAACTCATAGAGGACCACGGCGATCCGCAGAAAGTCATGATAGGATCGCACTACCCGCCGAAGAAGGTCGGTGACAGGGTACACTCCGGCAAGAGGATCGGCTTCGAACAGTTCAGAGAGATGATCATTAAACACAAACCGGCGCTTTGGATGAACGGCCACGTCCACGAGGCATACGGACACAGATCACTCTTCGATACGGAGGTGCTAAACGCTGCATCCGAGGAGAGCGGAAAAGGCTTCTCCGTCGTGCTGGGGGACGAAGGCGGAGTCGAGAGCGTAGAGGAGGTTGAGCTTCTTTAACTGTGGCTCTCAACTGATGGTTCCTCTAATATACCGGTTCAAAAGCCGGCGTCCGAGATCTGAACCTGTCTCTGTATCGAACTCGAGAAGTGCATCCCTGTAGTCCTTTCCACGCTTGACAGCCTGTAAAACACTTTCTTCTGAAGGCCTGGCGACGTATGTAACCAGTTCCACAAACTTTATATCTTCTCTGGAGATGACCTTTTCTGAAGCCAGTTCCAGAGCTTTCTCCCTTGTTTCAGACTCCAGAGGGCCGTTCTCAATATTTTCTGCAAAGTATTCAACGTCTTCATCCGGAAAACCTAGGAACTCTCCAACCTTTCTGTCCGAGAAACCATAAAACCTTCCATTCGTGTCTTCAAGAACGTTCAACCTGTCTTTCTCTTTTGTGACAAAGACACCTGTTTTTGAAAGATCTGAATACTCCACACTTTCTTTCACCAAGAAATAGAAACCAAGCTTTTTACAGAACTTCCTGATCCTTCTGACTTCCTCTTCCCCAGGGTCCATGACAAGGCATGCAGGTCTTTCACCAAGGTATACCAGAGTCAGGTCGATGGCATCTCTGTAAGGCAGGTTCTGTTCGAAGTACTCCAGATCTTTGAGGGGTTCTCCAGAAAGTTCCATTCGAGACATGTATCAAATTTATTTCTTACTCTTTTTAGATTCCCGCAACTGCTTCGAAAACCGGACCATACTTAAGAAAAGCTTTAGAATATCACCGTATGGACAGCACTGACGAAGAAATTCTGGAGATTCTTGAGGAAGACGGCAGGATATCTTTCACGGAGCTCGCGGAGAAAGTCGATGTCTCCGAGGGAACAGTCAGAAACAGGATTGAAAAAATGCAGGAATCAGGCGTGATAGAAAAATTCACTGTAGAGACATCTAGAGAAGGATCTAGAGCGGTTGTCATGGTAGAACTTGAAACGGGTGAAGACACTGAAGAGGTTTTGGAAGAGTTTCCGGAAGGTATGACGATTCTCGAGGTAGCAGGAGGATACGATCTTGTTTTGAGAATTGAAAGAAGAAACAATCGAGAGATAAACAGTTTACTGGACAGTGTAAGAAGTATTTCAGGGGTTGAAGGTACCGAGACGTACATGGTGCTGAATCAAAGGAGCTGAAAACTTTTACAGTATTTCTTTCTCTTTCAGGTAGAGCTCCATGGATTGCCGGGCTGTCCAGGTGGCGCCACGTCTCAAGTTGTGACTCAGCGAGTA
>CAKZNU010000134.1 GCA_937132175.1 uncultured euryarchaeote | reverse complement strand
TGGCTCCGTCGAGGTAAAGAGCTCTACACCTTCCTCCGTCATAACGGTAAACGGCTGCTCGTTTCCGTACCCAGGGAGATCACCGATCTCAAGCTGGTCTTCGTGGATGAACCACTTGTTGATTATGCCTTCCCTGTAGGCCATGCTGGAGACCTTGAATCTTGCGAGATCGTAAGGGAAGATCCTCTGATCCTCCAGTACCGGATGTTCGGCTGCCTCTTCCGGTGAAAGCATCTCTATCTCGCCGGAGCTATCTACAAGGGCAACACCTTCGTACTTCGGCGTCGTGTAAAACATAGGGAACCTGAAATGGAAGTCATACCCTATCATAGGTACCGCAAGGTAATTCTCTCCCTCATGCGGAATGTTTACGGCGTCCTGGTACTCCACCCAGAACCTTTCCTTCTTCAGCTGCCAGTACAGGTTATCGAATACCTGCATGCCTTCACCGTACTCCATCTTATCGTCTATGAAGGATACGTTCTTTGACTGTGTACTCATGTCCACGAAGCTGGCACCTTCCTGTTTCAGAACAAACTTGTTTATGGTTCTGTCCGGTACCTTGCTCATCGACCACTTCATGACTCCTGAGTCAGTAACAGCTATATCCGCGGATCCAAGCCTGTACCTCGGTGTCTGAAGACTGTTTGAGGCATACTGCATCGCCACGGACTTCGGCAGTATCCTGGGATTGTCTGGATCAGCCTGTGGCAGCGACGAGATGTCCTCAGAGTTTTCCATCACCTGTGAGGCCATATCTGCCTTCATGTACGCCGTATTCAGGCTCAACGCGGCGCCAAACATAACTACGAATACCAGGGATATGATGCTGAAGTACTTCGAGAAGTCCTGAGGCTCCAGCTCCCTGATGTCTTTGTCCCTGACCCGGGAGAAGATTGCCAGCCCTGCTACCGCCGTCACCACGACAGCCTCTATCAAAGCAGGATTCGTATAGAGATACAGCAGGGTTGTATGTAAAACAGGTCGGAGGAAGTAACCGGCGGTCCCAAGTATGGCCGCCAGAATCACTCTGCCCGGGGTTACCAGGCTGGTAACAGAAAAGTTATCCTTCATACACCGGTATGACTCATCCTTCTTTAAATACGATGCAGACTTAACGGTAGGTCTCGTCCAGCACATCCCCGTAGGCCGAGGTTATCCGACTTGCCTTGTTCAGTGTTCCTGACCAGCTCTTACCTGGATCGAAGAGGTCTTCTGTGATTTCCGCTTCGAGCCTGGCGCCGTCGTTTTCAAGTTCGTATTCATCAGCATCGTGTCCGGACCAGGCAAAGGTCGTCTCTCCTCCACGCCTCGAGACACCGAAGACACCGTATTCCTTATCGACGTAGGCCACTGCATCACCTGCAGCAAACTTCCTGACCGGCCCGAAGTCAAAGCTTTTAGAGTGGTCCTCAGGATACTCATCGCTGTAGTGTACAAGCATGTTATCAATCATGCCGGTCGCAGACCCTACAGGTCCTGTCACCTTGCTTTCTCCTGGCTCGGCTCCGCTGTCAAGCTCCCGGAGAAAGCTCTCAGTCGAGTCCGGCACCCAGTCATCCTCCTCGAAGTCTTTTATCGCCTCGTATCCTGATTCTATATCTCTAGCCATTGGCTCTCAGAAACTCCCTGTACTGGTTACAGACCTCTCCTATAGTCTCTATCGACCCGGTTCTGAAGCCCCATCTTGATTCTCCAGACATTACTGATCCGGACTCAGGCTTCGACATCTCCAGGTTTTCCTCGTGGCTCCCCGGCAAAGAGACGTCTTCGTCGTAGTTTATATCAAGGCTCTCCCATTCCTCACCTGAGACCTTCGGGAGTTCGTAGATATCAGGGTGACTGCTGTTTTCCTCCTGAAACAGGTCCTCTCTTTCGTCTCCGTTCCAGATAAGAGCTACCTCTCCAGGATCGGTTTTCACGGCGTAAAGACTTCCGTAGTATTCTTCATACAGTACGGCCTCGTTTCTGTCTCCTACCGTTTTCTCAACCGTTCCCCCGTACTCCTGTCTGAAGTCTCCCAGATCAAGGGCCTCTTCGTCCTCAGGAGCCTCCGGGTTGAAGAAGCCGGCGACGAGCTCATCAATGTTGAATACCGCTGTAGCAAGCAGGGTCCCGTGCTCAGATCTACCGCTGGGTGGTGCGCTGGCTCCTGAACCCTGTCTCTCCAGTGACTCGAGACGGCCATCTCCAAGATGCTCCATAGTTACCCGGAGATGACAAAACGTCTTAAGTGTTGTAGTTCGTCGTCTCCTAATCTTCGTCGTAATGCTCCTCTAGCCTCTGAGCCATACTGGCTGTACCTGTATACTGGTTTACTATCTCTCTGAGGAACTTTTCGTTGCCGGTTTTACTGCCCGCTCACTCTCCGAAGCTCTTCACCAGTGTAGCGTTTAATGTCAATCTCGTATAATTTCGTACGCATCCGGGGGAAAAACTCAGGGCACAGAGGTTACGGAAGTCCGCCCTCTTAGATGTAGTGGCTGGACCCAACCTTCAGGAAGGATCAAGGCCCAACAGAACCCGGATTAACATAGGATGTGTAATAGGACGGTCGCAGAAACAGCTCAACCGTTTACGTATGCTTCCTCGGACTGGTATATGTTGTACACAGTATGCATATATCCCTCGACTACGGTATCTACCGTCTCAATACCGTCTACGAGTGCCTTAAACGTCTCTGTCTCCCCGAACATATCCCTCTTTCTGTATCTTTCATCCCCGATCTTCAGGAACTCGTTTACGTCCCCGGAGGCTTCTTCATCTGTCTCTATATCCTCCTCCAGGCTCACGGTGGAGGCAGAAACCTCATCAAGAGATTCGTCTGCCTTCGAGCCCTCCCATGCGAACATGACCTGGCCGTCCGGCCTCTCGGATATACCCAGTCTACCTCCCGTCTCCGATCTATCTATGTACATCAACGTATCATCGGTGAAGTCAGGATAAACCTTCTCGATCGGCCCGATCATGCCGCTTGCTCCCTGATCCGGCTTTTCAGCATTCACACGCTCTGATATACTCTTATCAAGCATCGGCTCCAGGGTCTTTACCCCCACCTCGTTCAAAGCTATATCCGATCCTGCGGAAACAGAAAAGGTCCCGTGTTTAGTAGAGCCTGCGTCCAGCCTGCGGAACCACTCCATATCCTCAGAGGTGGCAACCTCATAGCCCTCCGGATTCAGGCCTGAGTCGGTCCCGGTATACTCATCCATGTCGCTTCCTTCAAGTGAAAACGTTAAGAAGTTACTCCTCGCCCGATGTCTTCTTCTCCTTCTCTCCCAGCAGAACCTGTACATCGTCTCTCTCACACTCGAATACCTTACCAACCCACCTCCGCATCTCCACATACTCTCCATCGCCGTGGTCTATCTCCTGTACAAGCCTGTACCGATCCCGGGACTCGACGTACTCGATGTCTACATCCATCTCTCTGGCAACAGATCCGTCTTCCTCGTATACAAGTACAAAGCCCTTCTCGGACCCGTATCTCAACTCCAGTCCCTCGCAGTCTACAGCATCCATTACGCTTTGCATTTAACTCCTGAAGCCTAAGTATCTGGCCTCTAATTCAAAACATCTCCGCCCACAGAACCGTTATGGAAAGACAAAGAGCCGAAAGGTTCCTGGAGTTTCTACTCGTCGGCGTCGTCATGGGAGGCATCGAGGACTTAATCGCCGTCAGGCTCGCGACCGGAGCAAAACTCCAGCCCGAAACAATCCTTGTGGTGATAGCTGTAGCAGTCCCTTTCGCAGCTTTCTCAGAGCTTATCGTTGACAGCAACAAAAACAACGTTCTCAGACACCTCTCCGCCCGAATTAAACAAACCTCAGAAAAAGAAAGCTGAAACACGACTCTAAATGTTCACAAAACTTCATCCATCCCCCAGAAAAACATAGACCTACGGTAAAAAGCTTAAAGCCCGTTTCAACGTTTCTGAGGAGCTCCTGATATGGAAGCCATCTCTACCATACTGAGAGCTCTGAAAAGACCTGAAAACCCTTCTCTTGGTTACTCAAGCTCTAAAAAACTTTTACACATGAATCCAAGCTTGCTGAACCTATCTATATGCCCTGATAAACGGTTAGAGACGTCCCTCCCTTCAAAGGGTTTATAAAGGTAATTCAACAATGTAGAGTACAGGAAGATCGGATAGATTCAGGGATCCTGGCTTAACCCGAGGCTTGTAGTCAGCCCGGAGACGGGCCAGAGTTTTTTTACGGGAACGGGATCCCGCGGAGTCGACGGAAGCGACTCCGAATACCAAAACCCTCGCAAGAGGTGAGGACCGGAGAGGCCGGCCCAAAAAACCATGCTTCCGCTTGGAGGAAACGCACACAACCACCAAGTAAAACAAACAAGTACACGTGTGCACGTGACCACACTCACGAACCGAAGACACAGAGTCTTCAGGGGAAAACAAGGTGAACTCGATACAATGAAATCAATCAAGAAGCTAAAGGATTCATCCAAGGCTGTCGCAGGAACCGCACTGCTTGTTGGAGCTACGCTTGCTGGAGGAGCAGCAATGGCATCCAACCACGGCGGGTCAAGTGGTTCAGGCGACGCAGATCTCGGACACTATCCGGGAACCATGTTAGACGACGGAGTCGTTGACGCAACAATCGTCATGGGCTCCACAGCAAAGGCAACCGACGTTGTCGCAGCGACAAACATCGCAGGACAGCTCGGAAACAACGCATTCTCAACAGAAACCAGAACAGTAGAAACCTCAGGATCAGGAGTCGGAGGAGGCTTCACAGCAACAAACGGAGTCACACTCGACACACAGAACGACGACCTCTTCTACGGAGACAACATCGACTCCATCCGACAGACACTCACACAGGACAACCTAGACGTCCTATCAGAGACAACATTCACAGATGACTCAGGAGCTGACACAGACGACACCAACTACCTGAA
>CAKZNU010000133.1 GCA_937132175.1 uncultured euryarchaeote | reverse complement strand
CGGCACCCCCGGGAGAACACGCCTTGCAGCCCTTCTATACCGATGAGGCCCTCCCCGATTCTTTCACAGAGCTCCCTGTCATGGGCCTCGATCTCGCCCATGCCTACATCTTGCAGGTATCTTGCTGCCTCCGCCATGCCTGCAGCTCCTGCTATATTCGGCGTACCTGCCTCAAACCTCTGTGGAGGCTCTGTATAGCTTACTGATCTCTTTTCCACGCTCTGAACCATGCCCCCTCCGATCTGGTAAGGGCCAAGCTCTTCAAGCTCCTGTTTCTTTCCGTAGAGAACTCCAATACCTGTAGGACCAAGCATCTTGTGACCTGAGAACGTGAGGAACTCTACCTCAAGCTCCTTGACATCCACAGATGTGTGTGGTACGGACTGTGCCGCATCAAGAATCACCTTTGCACCGTTTTCATGTGCGATCTCTGTAATCTCTTCTACAGGGTTCTCAACTCCGAAAACGTTCGATACGTGGCTGATGACCACTACCTCTGTATCCTGGCTGATCTCTTTCTCTGCGGAGTCTACGGAGAGTCTGCCGTCTTCAGTATCGATGAAGCTGAAGTTGTCTGAGGATCCTGTTGCTCTTCTCCATGGAAGCTGTTCGGAGTGATGAGCCATCTCACTGAGTACCACTTCACCTTCCACATCCATCGATTCTGCCAGCAGATTCTCCGCTTCTGTAGTGTTGCGGACGAAGACGATTTCGTCCTTGTTTGCTCCTATAAACTCTGCGATCGTCTGCCTTGAGTCTTCATAAACCTGTGTAGCGGTAGAAGCCAGGTCATAAACCCCTCTGCCGACGTTTGAGTTTTCCTCCGTGTAGAAGGTCTCCAGTCTCCTGATAACCTCTCGAGGCTTCTGGCTGGTTGCAGCGTTGTCCAGATACGCAAGTCCGGGATTTTCCTGAAGTATTGGAAAGTCTTTCCGTATCTCCTGTGGTCTCATACCTGTGTTTCCTGTAGCTTCTCCCTGACCTTCTCACGGATGCTGCTTTTTACCCGTGGTACACGGATCTGTTCCATCACAGGTTCGAAGAAGCCCTTCACTACCAGCTTTTCCGCCTCTTCCGAGGTAAGGCCTCTGGACTCGAGGTAATGCTGTTTCTGTTTCTCCACCGATCCTGCCGCGGCTGCATGGGATGCCTCGACATCTGGATTCTCAATCATCAGCTTCGGGGAGGCATCGGATTCTGCGTCCTGTGAAAGCATCAGCGTCTCCTGATCCTGAAAACTGGAGGTATCGGTTGCAGATCTCTCAACTTTCTGAAGGCCTTCATAAAGGCTTCTTGCCTTGTCGTCCACGACGCTTCTGGAATCCATGTCACACTTCGTGTTGTCTCCTATATGTCGGACCTGCAGCGAGAGATCGTGGTGCTGTTCGCCGGTAGGATACCAGACGCCTGTCATCTCGGTTTCGGAGCCGTCTCCCTTCAGAACCGTATCGATACGGGTTCTATTGAGATCGCCTGAGAATATTCCGTTAAGCCAGTTTATGCTCCCGTATCTATGTACAATCGCCTTCCTGCGGCTGTACGAGAACCCGGAGGGATTCTCTACTGCTCCATAATCCACCGAGGCGTTTTCCCCGACGTATATCTCCGTGAAGGACGTGTTAAACTCTCCGCAGTCAGTTCTCTCCGTAACCTGTAGATTTGATCCGGGCCTGACGTCGATAATCAGATGTGTCGAGGCCGATCTTTCCGTAGCATAATCTATATCCAGCTCCGAGTCACCTGAGGCCTCAACGTAGATCAGCGAGGTTACAGATGATGCATGAATTGCGTTTAACCTGTTTTCATCCTTCTTTATCAAGTCGAAGGCTTTCTCCCCGGCTGCCTCAAGTGCTTCCTCTCCCATATAGACCTCTGTTTCTCCATCCGTCTGTATCTCGGGAGTTGTCTCCTCCTTCGGTGTCTCTTTTTCGAGATCTTCCGGGAAACGGGTCCATCTTCTGCCCGGTGTCTTGATGGTCTCCGGCATCTCCAGGTCCTCGATGAGTTCGGAGGCATCCTGTCTGAGCTTTTCCATCATCCGAGGGATCCCTCCATCTCAAGCTCTATAAGGCGGTTGAGCTCCACCGCGTACTCCAGAGGTAGCTCCTTGGTGATGGGTTCTATGAAGCCTCTGACGATCATCTCCTTGGCTTCCTCCTCTTCTATGCCTCGGGACTGCATGTAATGTATCTCTTCGTCCCCGATTCTTCCAACGGTTGCCTCATGAGCCATCTCAACGTCGTCTTCCTGGATCTCTATGTACGGCTCCGTATCGCTTGTGGCGTCTTCCGAGAACATGAGTGCGTCGCACTCAACCGATATCTTGCTTCCATGGCTTCCCTCCGGTACACGGACAAGTCCACGGTAGTTGGTACGGCCCTCTCCCTGTGTAATCGACTTTGACTCGATTGTGGACTTTGTGTTCGGAGCGTTGTGAAGTACCTTCGCACCTGTGTCTATGTCCTGTCCGTCTCCTGCGTAGGCGATCGTGATATGGTTTGCACGGGCACCTTCTCCGTTGAGATGCGACGAAGGATAAAGCATCGTAACCTTTGACCCCATGGAACCAGAGACCCACTCCATTACGCCGTCTTGCTTTACCTTAGCTCGTTTCGTATTCAGGTTGTAAGTGTTGTTCGACCAGTTCTGAACCGTGGAGTACTGTACATGTGCGTCCTCGCCGACGAATACCTCTACACATCCTGCGTGAAGATTGCTTCTGGTGTACTGAGGTGCGGAACAGCCCTCTATGTAGTGAACCTTGGAGTTTTCCTCGGCAATTATTAGTGTATGCTCGAACTGTCCCATCCCCTTCGAGTTCATCCGGAAGTAAGCCTGAACCGGTATCTCAACCTCCACGCCCTCAGGCACGTATACAAAGGATCCCCCTGACCAGACCGCGCCGTGAAGGGCGGAGAACTTGTTGTCGTGCGGGGGCACACACCGGTTCATGAAGTACTCCTTTACGAGGTCTTCATGTTCCTGTACGGCCTGATCCATGTCACAGAAGATAACCCCTTTCTCCTCCCATTCCTCCTTCATGTTCTGGTAGACTACCTCGGATTCATACTGTGCACCAACGCCGGAAAGAGCCTCCTTCTCGGCTTCCGGGATGCCGAGCTTATCGAAGGTCTCCTGTATCTCTTCAGGCACCTCCTCCCAGCTATCACTCTGTTCTCCCTCGGCAGCCTTGAAATGTGTGATATCGGAAACATCCAGCTCTGACAGATCCGGGCCCCAGCCAGGCATCGGCCTCCTCTGGAAATGCCGGAGAGCCTCCAGTCTCTTCTCCAGCATCCAGTCCGGTTCATCCTTCTCCTCCGAGATCTTTCTGACAACGTCTTCGGAAAGACCTTTACCGGAGTCGTACCTGATGTCCGTATCTGTTACGTGATCAAACCTTTCTCTGTTCTTTTCAATTTCGTCCTGACTCATATGGACAGTTGTTAGAAAATCTTTAAATCTGGGAGATTCCGTAGGTGATGGTACCTGTTGAGAACCAGTTATTCTGTACATGATTCATAGTTTACTGGCCTGACTATGGTTAAATTCAGGTTATACTGTACTCGAGTAATTTAAAGATACGGAAGCGTCCAGGTACGTGTTCCTGGCTTATCCGCTCTGGCTACTGATTTTTGGTCTGTTGCCTTTTGCTGCGGTTCTTTACTACCACGAGGACGTGGTTCGTGATCACTGGAGGGTATTCCCTCTTGCGGTATTTGGGTCTTTCATCTTCGGTGTTCCATGGGATCATATAGCGATTAAAAACGGCTTCTGGTCGTTTCCAAAGGAGGCGGTGATAGGACTAGATATTCTGAGTATTCCTCTAGAGGAGTATCTGTTTATGGCTTCCGTAACCGTAAATATCACCGCAGTCACGTTAATAAGCTGGGAGAGATGGGGTGAGGAACTGTGATGTTCGGGCAGTACAGCCATCTGTTTTACTCTATTGTTATTCCTTTAATCGCAAATATCATAATGTTTTCAACCTTTGAACTTCTGGGATCGGACTTTCTTAGAGCAAATCTAGATATAATTCTCGGTGTTTCATTCCTCTTTGCCGTGCCTGGAACCTTAATAGCTGATACCTTTGCAGTGAAGACAGGTGCTTGGACCTTTGGACAGGATATGATCGTCGGTCTCAGGATTCTGGAGGTCCCGTTTGAAGATTATGTATATGGGTTTACAGTCTCATTCAGTATAGCTACAGCTACGATAGGCTGTGTCAAGATTCTTGATCACTATGATAGAGACGGTCTGGAGCTTTAGGTGAAAAACCTCTCAGTTTGTTTCCACGGAGCCTTCGTGGATACAAGATTCTTGCCAGGCGGAAAGACTTTTCTGTATCCGCTCCAGTCGTATCTCTTGTCCATGTAGACTATGACGCCTTTGTCGTTGCGTGATCTTATGCATCTTCCGGCTGCCTGGACGGCCCTGTTCATCGCAGGGTATGTGTATCCGTAGTCCCATCCGTTCCCGAACTTTTCGTCGTAGTAATCGACCAGGCCTTCTGTTTCGACGCCGGGCTTTTTGAGGGGTATGCCGACGACGAAGACTGATTTAAGTACGTCTCCAGGAAAGTCTACGCCCTCTCCGAAGCTTCCTGCCGCGACGCCGAGGAGGACAGATTCTCCACGTGAAGAGGTCGATGCAAACGAGTCAAGCATCTCCTGTTTCCCGTCTTTGTCCATGGTCCGTTCTTCGACGAAGAGTTTCCTGTCGGTATGGTCTCTCATCTTTTCCTTTATCCTGTGCATCAGCTTGTAGCTCGGGAAGAATACGGCAGCGTTTCCGTCTACCGCTTCCAGGGTTTTCGAGATATACCAGCCGTACTTCTCTATCATTTCCTCGTCTCTCTCTGAGTACTTCGTCGTCAATGTTGGTACGACCAGGCTTTTCTCGTTTTCCTCGGGGAAAGGGGATGAGTAAGTTGCTTTCTGCGGTTCCTCTACACCGAGCAGGTCTGCGTACATGCTCTGGGGTCTCAGCGTGCCTGACATCAGTACCGTGGAGTTTACCTCGTTTATAGGTCCGCTTGTTGCAAGCCCGGGGTTGAGACAGGAGTGTTTTATCTTGATGTATCTGTTGCCGTCTGTGCCCCTGTCACGTGCTATAAAACGTATGAAGCCTTCTTCCTCGTCCGTCCAGCTTTCGAGGAACTCTGCGATGGCTGCACAGTGACTTTCCTCGTTTTCCTCCAGTGCCTCTTCGGCAACCGTCTCCATGTCGACGACCAGGTCCTCGATATCTCTGAACTCTTCAATTCTTTCCTTCAGGTCTTCACAAC
>CAKZNU010000132.1 GCA_937132175.1 uncultured euryarchaeote | reverse complement strand
TGCTTCATCCGCTCTTTCCAGACACCTTCTGATCTCCTCATGAGGTATTCTTCTCTCCGAGTGGTTGAGAATAGTTCCTGTGGCCCCTGCCTGTTTTACCCCTTCTGCTGTTATTCTTGAGGTGTGGCTTCCGGGCTCTACCGGTGAGATGTGCTGTGCAAATGTCTCTACGTGTTCAGAGACCGGTCTTATGTCCTGTGGCGGCGGCGCTACTACAACCCTTTCATCTGTCTTGTTTGCTGCTTTCTCCGCCTTCCGAGCGATTTCGGCGCTGTTTTTCCCTGTTGCCTCCCTGTATGCCTTGAGGTTTACCAGTATCATCTGATCACCTCCACGTCGATATCGGGACTGTTCAGTAGTTCGGTCTTTCCGTTGTGTACACGGAAATCTATCTTTTCGTCCTTTATCCTCTTGCCGGTACGCCTTGCGGTCAGGCCCTCCACGGGATCTATCCTGACCTTCTCTCCCTCGACCTCTACACCTAGTATATACGAGTCTATTACGTGAGAGATCATCCCGGCTGACCAGGCTTGCTCGCTGCATCCTAGGACTCTTCCTGTCCGTGAATCGACGTTTTCCGGCAGGGCTCCGGGCTGACCTCGGTAGCTGAACTCTCCGAACTTCTTCAGTATCTCTGTTCCTTTTTCATCCCTGCCTGCGGTTATGTTTGCGGCTGCAGCCCATGCAGTTGTGAGGCCCCAGGTTGATCCGGTATGGTACCCGGAGGGATCGTAACTCGGACTTGACTCCGAGAGTGTCCTGGCCCCGTACTCGGAAATCAGTTCGGAGTTTATCGTGTCCAGGGCTTTTCCGTGCTGTACCTGTCCGAACATCAGCGGTACCGCGGGGTTTATGGTTTTTTTCTCTGACTTTTCCGTGTCCTTGATGTAAGAGCTGGTCTCGAATCTTTCAAGTCCTTTCTCAAGCTCTTTTCTGCAGTCCAGATCCCATCTCTTTGCGGCTTCCAGCCAGAGGGACTGTATCTCTACTGCTGAATTTCTTTCAAGAGTGTCCATCCATGTTCCTTCCGGATGGTTGTTTACAACGCCGTTTTCTGTCTTGGGAGCATCTATGCTCCTTATGCCGTCTCTTATCGTGTTGTTAAGTCTGTCGTGGTGTCGGAGCTTGTCCGCAGCAACCAGGAAAAGTGGCTCTGTATCAGATCTCATGCCGTTTTCTGTATCCCCGTCTGGCTTTATCCTTCCGCAGAGATCCTCCTCCACGAATCTTGAGAGGACGTCTCTAGCAAGCTGGAACATTCCTGCATCTATCGCACCCAGAAGCGTCCAGAAGCTGTCTCTGGCCCAGTATGACTGAAACCACGGATGTCCTGCAGCTATCCCTGTACCGCTGTAGTCGTAAGTCAGGTTTCTGATGCTGTTTACGGCGCCTCCGAAAACAGGTCCGAGCTCGGATTCAAGTCTCTGCTCCGGCTGCTCTATGCTCCCGAAGAAACCGTCAGAGGTTGTAAGTTCCAGACTGACAGGTTCTCCCTTCTCCAGCTTGTTCCTGAAACGGGCTTCTGCCACCAGACACCTCTGTTTCTCACCCGGGTAATGTGTCTTCATGTACTTATTCTGGAGGTCTAAGCCGTTTTTCGAGGACGCTACCAGCTTCTGGTCTCCTCTTCTGAAGGATACAAGCCCCGCCTCCTCCTGTACATTGTACTCTTCCGTGTTTATGTCTTCGTCTCTTCTGCGGATGTCTACCCCTAGCTCCGCGTTTACCTTGAGAGGTGTTTTCTGTGACGCCTGCTGTACTTCAAGCCTGATTCTGGCGCCTGACTTTCTTACGGGTGCTGATATCTCCTGTACAATCTTTAGGTCGTCTATCCGATGGTGAAACCTGATGCGGTCTCCGTACTCTGTTCCTGTAACGGTATCCGGTCCCAGCCAGTCTCCGTCTATCCTGAAGGCTACATAATCCATCATCTTGTGTGGTGGAACCCAGAGGCCGCTCCACTTGCTGCTGTATCCGGTATTGAAGTCCACGTTCAGAAATCCATGCAGGTTAGATACCACGCCCTTTCTCTCCGATAGGTTTTCGGTGAACCTATGCATGAAGATAACTAGGTGTGTTCTTGACTATAAATGCTGTCTCCGACACCGGGAGCATCTAGACGTTCCGGGAAATCTGGTCCAACATCTTTTCCTGTAGCTTGTGTTCTGCCTTATCGCTCATCGAGTGACTTTCTCCCTCTATAATCTCTATCCTCAGATCTGTCTCTATCTTCTTCGCGGCCTCGAGGGTGCTTTCCGGGCTCACAGTTTCGTCTTCCAGCCCGTGAAAGATTGTTAACGGGGCTTCGATATTCTTTACTGTCTGGTCGAAGCTGTACCTGTCGTAGTCCTCGAAGAAACTTCGATCTATCGTCTTGTCACCGAAGTGTGTATAGCTTCCTTCTTTCTCCACTATCTCTCTGAACTCTTTCATCTCGTTGTCCAGAAGTACAGGAGACTTGAGCACTACGGACTGAGGCGACAGATCCTCCAGGCTGTGTAAGACCACCTTCCCTCCAAAGCTCATGCCAAACAGACAGAATCTTTCCGGGTCAAACTCCGAGATCACCCTTTTCAGATCCTGGATGCGGGAGGACAGTGTCTGGTCTATGAAGTCTCCGTCGGACTCTCCGTTCCCCCTGAAGTCGAATCTGACGGCGTTGAAGCCGTTTTCCACGGCCCTCTCACATCTCTGTACGTAGCTTCCGTCTTTTCCTGAGCCGTACCCGTGGCAGAAGAATATCCACCGGTCCGAGTCACAGTCATGGTGTACCGCCGCGACATCTTCCCCGTTTTCCACCTCAAGAAACTTTATTGATTTCACCTTGATCTCCCTGTCACAACTCTGGATGGTTCCAGTTAAAAGACTACAGCCTCCGTCGAAACCAGTGACAGAAGAGGCACATGAGGAACTGGATATGCCGGGCATGGATGTATCCTTCGATCCGGAGGATCCGGATCCAGGCAAGCTTGAACCTGATTTTCTGGCAGAATCCCTGAGCACAGAGTTCAGGTACTCGGGAGCGACTGAACCTCTGATCTCGGTTGCGGAACACAGTGTCTACGCTGCGAGGCTTGCCCAGGAGGCAGGTTACGGCCTGGATATGCAGATGTATGCTTTGATCCATGATGCAGCTGAGGCATTCACAGGAGACATGCTAAAGCCTCTGAAATCAACTATCGAGGGATTCGATGAGTTTGAGGAGAGATGGGATGGATTTATCGATGACTTCATATCTCTGGAGACGCCTCTCGAGGGACCGGACGAATCAGATGAGTACATCGTCAAGAACATAGATCTCGAGCTATACAGGGACGAAGTTGTGAGAGTTCTTGATGGTATGTCACAGGAAAACATCGATGGTATAGATTTTGATAGGGACGGCATGGATGAGATTCCGGATGCAGAAGAGGTCACGGACTACGGCACCGGCATCCAGGAGGCGGAGGAGATGTTCAGACAGGAGTACGACAGGATATACAGCGAGCTAATGACCTCGAAGGCTTTCGGGGCGTACAGCGACTGGATTGAGTCCGAACTGACCCCGGCATATGCAGATGAAGCTGTTACTTCCTGAGTTTTTCCGAGACCTGTGAATCGAAGTCTCTGATATGTTCCATGATTACCTTGAAGCCCTGCTGTGGGCTGTCGAAGTACGAGAAGTAACTGTGTACGGATTCGTCGGTGTCTTTCTTTGTGGCGATGTGGTGCAGGTGATCTGAGGTCAGCAGCTTTCTCCAGACCTCGGTAAGCTCTTCCTCGTCCAGGCGTTTTACCTTCCTGCCTGTATCCTGGAGCTTCTTGAATATCTCTTTCTGCATCCTGCTTCCCAGCCAGGCGGTTTCATCCATCTCTCTGTCTGCCCATGAGACGGTGTTGTACCTGAAGGCATCGAACTCTCCTACCGGAGGGTGGTTCCTGACAGCCTCTGAAGCGGACATAAACCTGAGATCTTTCTGTCCTGCTATCTTCCGCGGCAGCTCCTCCAGAAAGTCGAGGATTCCTGTTCCCTTCCAGTGGTGTTCTCCGAAGGTCTCATAGTCCATAAAGAGGTTGACAACATCCCCATCCTCTGCAGACAGCCACGAAGTATACTTTTCTGCGGTGAGAGGATACTCCTCCCAGTCTTCCCTGGAGAAGCGGTAGCCTACATCGTCCGTTAGTCTTCTGTTCCTGAGCAGTACAGCGGTTCCTTCCTCCGTCTCGAAGTCAGGCTGGGTGTAGATATGGTTCGGGGAGCGCCATCCAAGTATTCTCTGTGTGCCTTCCGTGAAGACGCCCTCGAACCCTTCCTCCGAGGCTATACGGCCTATACTGTTGTTATAGATTAACTCTGTGTTCGTCATTACCGTGGGTTTCTGGCCGAACTCCTCCTGAATGATCTGGCTGTGCATCCGGAGCTGTCTCCGGAACTCCTCTTTTTCCTCCAGAAACGCCGCCATGGAGTGATAATGCGTCTGTCCTATGAACTCTATAGTATCTTCCGGGAACGAGTTCAGAAGCTCCAGCAGCTCCGGCCTGTACCTTTTTGCCTGCTCTATCCAGGACGACGACACAGAGAAGTTTACCCTTGGTCTCTCTCCCTGTTCCTCGAGGTCGCGGGCAGCCTCAAGAAGCCTTCTTGTAGCAGGTAGATAGCAGTTTTCCGTAACATCCTCGAAGAACCTCTTGTTCAACTCATTGTCAAAGTATCTTTCATGGAGGGTGTCTGCGTCTTCCTTCACCCCGTCTTCCCTGAGGCGGTGAGGCTGATGTACCTCAAAGCTAAGTGTCAGTGACTTCACATATCCTAGTTTCAGGAGGTAATTTATACCGGTTCACCTCTCCGGATACAGTTAAAACCGCCAAATCTCCAATGTTTTTCCATGAACTATGAAATCAGGAGAACTCAGGAAGGTACAGTTATACATGTTGACAGGGCCGATGTCGCAGTAGCAGTCTATACGGACGGTGAGGAAAGAATATACCTTCCTGACGCAGGAAGAGATACAGGCACACATTACAGATCAAGTGCCCGGCAGGTTGATGCATCGGACGGATCCCTCACGGTTTTTCACCCGGGTCATCCTGACACGATAAACTTCATCTACTGAGATCTCTGTACAGCTGTGTAACTTCCTCACTCATCTCCTCCCAGCTCCGTGGCTCCGGATCCGGTTTATCGCTGGAATCCAGGGCTTTTTCTAGCCCCAAAGCTATGGAGCCTGATTCTGGTTCTACACTGGTTATGGTGTCTTCCGGCAGAACCTCTTCTACGCCGCTTTCAGTAGCCACCACTTTTGTTCCTGCGTTCAGGGCCTCGGTGATAGTCAGTCCGAAGGGCTCACTGAGAGACGGAGAAACGAAGACCTCTGCCCCAGAGTAGAAATCTCCCAGCTGCTCGCGTGGTATGAAACCGGTGAAGGTAACCTTTTCCTGTATTCCGAGTACCTCTGTAAACATCTTCAGGGACTCGGTCATGTGTCCTTTACCCCCTATCACGAGATGTGCCTGCCTCCCGGACTCAAGAAGCTTGGAGAATCCGTATACAAGGTGTTCGATGCCTTTCTGCTCTGAGTGCCTGCCTACGAAAAAAACCATGTCATCCGAGATGCCGAGATCCGTCTTCATGACTTTTCCGCTGTACTTCGGCCTCGAGAACCCATCATGCACGACTTCGGGTCTTCTACCGTACTTTTCCTGTATTTCTGAGGCCAGGATATCAGAGACCGCAATCACCTGATCAGGTGCCTCCACAGCAGCTCTCTCAAGCTTCTCCAGCCTTCTGGAGCCCTTCCTGGTCCTGTCGTCGGCCAGCGAGTGCATAGTGGATATCCAGGATACCTCTGAGTGTTTTGCGGCCTTGTATCCTGGTTCTGCTCCCAGCCAGTCATGTGTATGGATGATGTCGAACTCTCTGGAGAGCTCTACCGCCTTGGAGCTGAGTTCTCTTGCCTTCCTCACCATCTCCTCTGAATCCGTCTCTACAGGATTTATCTTCTCGTCATCAGGTGCTCTGTCCGCTGGCATCAGGAGCTCTGCATTAGTATCTTCTCTCCCGGAGAGGATCTCAAAAAGTCTTGCGACATGTATGTCCAGGCCTCCGTCTACGTCAGGAGGATATCCCCAGCCGGTCATCAAAACTTCAAGCACCATACTGTCTATTTGCGGTACCGAAACTTATTCCTTTGTCGTCACGTTTTTATTCTATATGATCTAGGGATAGAGTATGTTATGTCTGCTTTCGTTCCTGGTTTTTGGTTTCCTGGGTATATTCTTTGCTGAGTACAGGGAGATGGCGAGGGAGGCGTTTGGCTGTATGGTTCAGAGGGCGAAGACCGGCAGCTGTGACGCTGACTTCGAGGACAGGATGCGTTCAACGATAATCGGGAAGGCAATGGACAGAAGCCCGAGGCTCGCCAGCTTCCTCAACAGCTACCTTGATTACATCACCTGGGTGCTGGCCGGTATACTGATCGTTTCCGCGGCCTACGCCGGTGTCTCGATATTTAACTATCTTGCATACGGTAACTGTAACGGCCCGGCATCAAACGCAGGATGCTCGATTGCAAAGGCTGCAAACCTTAACGTAACCGCAGAAATCAGGGAATCAATCAAGTTCTGGCTTCCAGGATGAGACGTCAAGAGTTTCCACCACTGAGGGATTCGGACCTGATCTACATGGACAGTGCCTGCATGAGTCTGAGGCCGGAAAAAGTCATCGAGGCGGTCGAAAGCTACTACCGGGACTATCCCGCGTGTCCAGGCCGCTCGCATCACTCCATGTCGGAAAAGGCATCTGAGAACCTGGCGGAGGCAAGAAGGAAGATAGCAGATCTGATTGGCTCGCCGGAAGACCTTCTGGTTCTGAACTCCGGCACCACAGAGGGAATAAACACCGTTGCATCAGGCTTCGACGCAGACAAGGTTATCCTGTCGGACAGGGAGCATAACTCGAACCTGGTGCCGTGGCAGACAAACGGCTTTGAAATCGAGTTTCTGGAGACGGAAAACGGTCTGGACCTGGAGAAACTTGACTCGATGCTTTCCGGCGGGGAGATAGTTTCGCTTGTACACGTCTCTAACCTTGACGGAATGAGGCTGGATGTCCGAGAGGCTGCACGCATTGCTAGGGAAAACGGCGCCTATACCCT
>CAKZNU010000131.1 GCA_937132175.1 uncultured euryarchaeote | reverse complement strand
CCTCATACAGTCTTTTACCTGCTCTGCCTACGAAAGGCACATTCTGTTCAACCTCGTTTTCACCGGGAGCATCACCGATCATCATGACCTCTGCGTCCTCCGGTCCTATAGCAGGCACGAACCTTTCTTTTTTCCAGTCCTCCAGTAGATCGGAGAAAAACTCTCTGAAATCCTCTTTCATACTCATAGAACTTACAGGCATCTGGAAGTAATAAGAATCTGGCCGAGGCATAGATGTTATGTTATCCGACATCCGGGAAAAAACCAAGGATCTGGATGCCTCCAGGATAGCCTTAGTGGTTTCTGCAACCTCATTGCTTGTCATCTCTGTAGCTGCAGTATCGATTCTTCCCGAAGACGGCTTCGAGACCTCACAAACAGATAAAGACTCTCACAGCAACCACAACCACAGTCACGGAGGGAAAGACTCCGGTCCGGAAGACAACCTTAAGGCAGGTACAGCACACGCCCATGCGCTTTTCTTCGTGGAGGTAAACGGCTCCGAGCTCAATCTCTCGACCAGAGAGTACCAGCTGCAGTCACCTTACGTACATCTGGAAAACGGGCGCTCACACACCGTACACAAACACGCAGAAAACGTCACATGGAGATACTTCCTGAACACCATAGACATCTCCCTCGAACAATCAGGCTCAGAGACCTGCCTGAAAACCATAGATACGGAGACCTGTGGAAACCTTACGGTATCACTGAACGGAAACACAGATACCGTCCTCGAGAAAGAAATACAGCAAGGAGACAACCTAGCCATAGTACTGGAAGGCCCGGAAAACGCCACCCGGAAGTACATGGAGAAGAAGCTGGATACAGAGTTCAGAAGGTCAAACGGGAACATGATCTCCCAGACCCAAAACCCGGGAACACAGACATTCCTCTAGGCTGTGAAACAAAAACTGGAGACCTATTTTCCGATCGTTATTTTTCCGTTTCCGGGTTTGAGTTCGGCGCCGGCTCCTATTTTTGGTGTGTTTCCGTTTGTTGTTGTGATGTTTGCGGTTCCGTTTATTTTTCCGGAGATTTTTGTGGTGTTTGATACCTGTATGTCTGTTTTTTGTGTTGCCTGGAATGCTGCGGTGTTTTGGATGATTAACGGTGCGGAGATGGTAAATGTTTTTCCTCCTATGCTGTGGAAAGAGTTGCTGATGCACTGGTTCAACGGTCCACGGTTATCACATATCAAGATTCCAGAAGGACCGGAAGAAGAACCACCGGAAACATCAAAACTCCAACGATAAACAAGATAGTTCGTGAATCCGGTGCCGGCAGCAACATACTGTGTGCCGGAATTAGTGACGGGAGAAACCGCTATACCGTATACTCGGTCGTCGTCGACGTTGAAGGTATCGAAGGTATTGCCGTCTGGTGTAATCTTTTTCACCGTACCGTCGTACGAGGCAGAGTAGACATAGCCTTCAGAACCAACTGCTACACCCCGGACTTGGTTGCTGTGGTCTGTGTTGGTCCAGATTGTGTTTCCTTGTGGATCTATTTTTTTGACTGT
>CAKZNU010000130.1 GCA_937132175.1 uncultured euryarchaeote | reverse complement strand
TCTCGGCACCGGGGCTTGCAACATCGTAGTCTTTCGGCGGATCAGAAGCTTCTATCGAGAACTGTGCCGAGACCTGACCTACAAACAGCAAAACAAGTATTACTGCGGGTACCTTACCTGTGAAATTTTCCATACATACCTTTTGAGCTGGTAAGTTAAAAAATATTTCAGTTTTTCTCCAGAAGGTAAAGCTTCTCAAACCAGTCATGGGTTGTATCCAGTACCCTGTTTTCCTGTATCAGCTGATCCGAGTCTGCCCTGTCACTCACCAGAAAAAGTATACGTCCACCCTTGTTGAGGTAGCCATCCGCGTTATTCAGGAACCTTTCCGTCAACTCGATGCCGTTTTTTCCTCCAGCCCAGTCGCTGTGGTCGGATTCGTCTTCTCCCGGAAGATATGGTGGGTTAAAGGCTATTAGGTCGAACTTTCTCTCGACTTCGGAGAACAGATCGCTTCTGTATACGTTTATACCGTCGAGCCTTTCTCGGGCATACTTTACTGCTTCAGGATCCTTGTCCACTGCGTGAACCGTTTCTGCCTTTTCCCTCATTTTTTTGGCGAGGATTCCTGATCCTGTACCCATGTCCAGACAGCTTTCCGCCTCGATGGGGTTATCCTCGAGGTACTCAGCCATCATCATCGAGTCCTTGCCCGGCTTATAGGTCATTCTGTACAGGAGTTAAGGAACTCTAGGTAAAGAGGGTTTGGATCCTCAAAGCTGGAGGTAAACTCGGGGTGTGCCTGTGTACCTATGAAGAACCTGTGATCTTCAAGCTCTATGAACTCGGCTAGACCGCTCTCGGGGTTTCTGCCGGAGATTCTTAGCCCTTCCGCCTCCAGCCTTTCTTCGTACTCCGGGTTCAGCTCGTACCTGTGTCTGTGTCTTTCCTCTACTTCTTTGGATCCATAGATTGATTCTACTCTACCTGAGACCTCTGCCTTGTAAGAACCGAGTCTCATCGTACCTCCCATCTTCTCTACGTTTTTCTGTTCCTTCATCTCCTTGATGACAGAGTCTTCATGGTCATCGGAAAACTCCTCTGAGGCTGCATCCAGGTCCAGAACCGTTCTGGCGTACTCTATACTCATCAGCTGCATGCCGTAGCATATACCGAGCAGTGGGATTCCCTCTCTGCGGCAGTGCCTGATCGCCTCTATCTTACCCTGGACGCCTCTTGATCCGAAGCCACCCGGTATCACAACCCCGTCAAAGCCTTCCAGATCTTCGGGGTCAAACTCCTCGGTATCTACCTGCTGTATCTCGACGGAGCCTCCGATCTCTACCGCAGAATGTTTCAGAGCCTCTTCTATGGAGGCATATGAGTCATCCATTTCCGTGTACTTTCCACAGAGAGCTATCTTTGCCAGAGGCCCGGATGAGAGGTTTTCAGTTCTTTCTCTCCAGTCTTCCAGGCTCCCGGAGCTGTACTGTATGCCTAGTGATTCAGAAATTATTGATCCGGCGTCCTGGTCCTGGAAGACAAGAGGAAGGCGGTATACGGTGTCCATGTTTGGGTCCGAGATAACCTCTTTTTCGTCGACGTCGCAGAAAAGAGATATCTTCTCAACGGATTCCTCTGTGAGCCTGTCCTCGCTGCGTCCGGCTACCATGTCTGGCTCCAGGCCGAGTTCACGGAGCTCCTTAACAGAGTGCTGTGTCGGCTTGGTTTTCTGCTCTCCTACGGCATCCAGGTAAGGTACTAAGGTGGTATGTACGAGGTAGGTGTCTTGATCCGGAAGCTCGTTTCTCATCTGTCTTACTGCCTCCAGGTAGAACTGGTTTTCCATGTCGCCTACGGTCCCGCCTACCTCTACCATGACGACGTCTGCATCTCCCTGGGAGGCGTTTTCCCCCCATTTTTTCTTTATATGATCTGTTACGTGGGGAACCATCTGAACCGTTTTACCGAGGTACTCTCCGTTTCTCTCCTTCTGTATCACGTCGCTGAAGACTCTTCCGGATGTCAGGTTCCAGTCGCCTCTGCACTCTATGCCGAGAAACCTCTCGTAATGACCGAAGTCCATATCTACCTCTGTACCGTCTTCAAGCACGAAGACCTCTCCGTGTTCGTGAGGGTTCATGGTGCCGGGATCGACGTTCAGGTATCCGTCACACTTTATCGGCACGATGTTTCTTTCCTCTTCCTGAAGAAGCTTTGATATACTGGCAGAGACCAGGCCCTTCCCCAGTCCTGAAAGAACTCCTCCGGTCACAAAAATCCATTTGGGCATAGGCTTCTAGAAACCAGTCAAACATAAATAACCCATCTATCCGAAGAAGTCTCCGATAGCCTTCGAGATCGAATCCAGGATGCCCTCATCCTGTGAGCTGTCTTCCCTTATTCCGTACTCCTCGCTGTTTCTTCTCTCAGGAGGGTTGTTTGACTTGGTCTCGGTATAGACGGACTGGCCTCCGACGCGTTCCCCGTAGGTACTGTTTTCCTCCTCCGAGGTAGAGTTCTCGGACCCTCCGAAGATGTTGAGATCTATATCGATGTCTATGTCACTGGGTATCATCTGTGCGGAGGCTACAGGGACTGCGATCAGTAAAGCCACCAGAACCGCTGTCTTGTACATACTCGGAAATGGTTTCACTTCGTTTTTAACTTCTTTGTGTGAAGGCCTGTCTGATCTCTTCCATCTCCTTGATCTCAAGATTCCTCACACGTTTCTCGCTGTATGGAAGCTCATCCCGGAAACTCTTTGCCTCGTCTTTCTCTACGTTCAGCATATGCCGGCAGTCGACGACGGCGTTTCTAACTTTCTTGCGTGCGTGGGTGAAAAGAGCCTTGGAAAAATCCAGAAACTTCTCCCTGTCCTCTATGTCGTGTCTGTCTTCTGCCGGGAATAGCTTAAGGACGGCTGTATCTACCTTGGGACTCGGATAGAAGCTTCTGGAGGAGATCACATCAGCCTTCACCGGGAGGAAGAAGTAGTTCATCCTGAATGAGTAAAAGTCATAGCCTTTCTCCTCTGGTTTCCTCGTAAGTCTATTGGCCAGTTCCTCCTGCACGATGAACACGCATCTCTTCTGAAGCCTTCCCGACTTA
>CAKZNU010000129.1 GCA_937132175.1 uncultured euryarchaeote | reverse complement strand
GTAAACACCGGGTTGAGAGTTCAGTTCCACTATGAAAGGTTCTCCATCTGCGATCATAAAATCTACAGTATAGATAACAGGCCTGAACTCGCTGAGCTCGTCAGCGACTTCCTGAACACGGCTCATAACTTTTGCCGGAACTTCTTCAAGTCCTATATAGTTCTTCGAGCCTCCCTGAGCGACGTTTGAAAGAACGGAGTCCTCTCCCGGAATCCTCAGATAGCTTCCAACGACTTCATCGTTTACCACGAGGATACGCAGGTCATGAGGGCCTTCAACACCAAGTTCGGGAATAGATGCATCCTCGACAAACTTCTGAACGAGAACCTCATCAGGATCCTCAACATCGTACTCGGCCATATCTTCGATCACACGTATTCCCTCACCTGAGGAACCGTAGCGGGGCTTCAGGATCGCCTTACCATACCTGTTCAGTATCTCCTCTACGTTCCTGCGTGAGGCCTTCCTGGTCTCCGGAATATACTGGGGGAAACGCTTGTACGTCTTCAACTTGTCCTGACAGAGGTCAGCGACATCAGGATCATTCAGTACCCCAGCTTCTTCCTTCATCTCCTCTTTCAGCTCGTATTTCTCCTTGTCATGTCTGAAAAGATCATATACCCCATCCAGTTCTACATCCTCGACTTTCTCCCATTCAGAACCCGTCCAGCGGAAGGCCTTTTCCATCCTCCCGTTTTCGTACCAGCGGTACTCGCCACAGACTACATCAACATCTCTTTCACGGAGAAGCTCGGTGTACTCTGCATAGTCATCGCATTTCCACTGCTTATCGAAAGGCCTGTCTCTGTCGAACTTTACCTCATTCTCCCACCACAGGAAAGCCACCAACTTCTGAGACGAAGTTGACACGCCTTCCGAGGCTTCAGTGGATGCCATAGATGCTTCAGGCCTCTGCCCGTTTTCTCAGCATCTTCAGAATGTTTTTGATCTTCGGGACTTCTTTCTCCTTTTCCTTGACCTCGTGATGGTAATACGTACCGGGTTTAGAGTTAAGCTCGACCACCCACGGCTTCAAGTCCTCGTCGAACATGATATCAACGGAGAAGATCGCCGGCTGATACTGTTCAAACTCCTCTCTGATCTCATCGATT
>CAKZNU010000128.1 GCA_937132175.1 uncultured euryarchaeote | reverse complement strand
TGTCCGCTCTGTGCATCGTCGAGGCCTTCTTCGGTTTTTCCGGCTCCCAGTTCTTCCACGGCGTCAGAGTCTTCTCGCTGTACGCTTTTCTGACTTCGATCGCTGTCAGCAGGTTTCCGATGCTTCCCCATGCTAGTTCCTGGAGGGGTTTGTAACTACGGTCGACGAGGTCCCAGAGGCCTTCCATCGTGGTCTCTGAGAGCGTGAAGGAGTTGCTTCTGTCTATCACGATGCGTCCGGGTACGTTGTAGCGAGCGTTCGCATGCACAGTCTTCCCGTAACTTGAGACAGTGTTCCCTCCGGCCAGTTGCTGAAGCTCATCCATCTTCCCCAGTGAGAACCTGAACCCGTGCTCATCGAACTTCTCCTCGATAAGAGGCAGGATCTCACCCCTATCGACCAGCAAGATACCCGGGTCCTGTTCAAATATCTTCTGTTTTAAGCCCTTCAGGGCCTTCTCCTCGCTGGAAAACGTTTCTCCGTCTACTTTGAGGCCTGAAAGGTCTTTATCCGCCAGTTTTTTCCTGGGAAGGCCTAACTCGGTTTTCTCCAGTTTTTCCTGTTTCGGGTTAACGTCGTTCTGAAGACAGTACCGGAACTGCGGTGTGAACCCGACGTTGTAGAACCTGTACCGGCTTCTCGGGAACTTTTTCTTCGTCCTGTTGACTGTCTCCATTACTTTTTCCTCCTTGGAGACATCGACTCTCAGGACACGTTCTTTCTTCTTCGAGGAGAGGCTTGTTTTCCATTTCTCGAACCTGGTTGCGGTTACTCCTCTCAGGTCCTGTATCCAGGGCCTCAAACTCCTCAGGTCTTTCCTTTTCCCTGATATGTAGAAGTGAGGCCTGTAGCCCGGTTGTTTCTCCGGTATTTTCTCCCCTTTCTCCAGTCTCCATGTGATGGTTTCTCCGTTTATGAAGTCGATCTTGTAGACCACAGGTTAGGCCTTGATGTAATGTTTTTTACGGGCTTGAGGGTCTTTTCCGTTATTTCCGGGAGAGTTTCTGGTTCTTTCACGGGGATATATTAATATCCCTTGGTTCATTAGGAATTAATGGCAGTTGTTTTACCGGATGTGGTT
>CAKZNU010000127.1 GCA_937132175.1 uncultured euryarchaeote | reverse complement strand
GAACATGGTTGGTGCCCTTGACGTACCGACTTCTGGAAAAGTATCTATAGACGAGGAGGCGGTGGACTCGATGAACCCTGACGAGCTGGCCCTCTTGAGAAGCAGGAAGATAGGTTTTGTCTTCCAAGAGTTTAACCTGATAGCATCGATGAACGCATGGCAAAACGTTGCTCTCCCGATGGTTTTCAGGGACAAGAACAGGAAGGAACGCAGGAAGAGAGCGGAAAAGTTACTTGAAGACGTTGGCCTCGGGGACCGAACTGATCACAAGCCAAGCGAACTCTCCGGCGGCCAGAGACAGAGGGTTTCAATAGCCAGAGCACTCGCAAACGACCCGGAAATTGTGCTGGCGGATGAACCGACAGGGAATCTTGATACAGAAACCGGCTCCGAGATCATGGATCTCCTGACGGACCTCAACTCTAGAGGAAAGACCATAGTGATGGTTACACATGATCCAAACGACGCAGAGTACGCAGACCGGACCATAGACATCGTCGACGGAGAGACAAATCCATCAGAGGACAGTAAGGACAAAAGAGACGAAGACCAGACAGAGTCGGAAGACAAGAGCCCGAAGGAAGGTTCTACGGAAGGGTTCATCTCCCGTACACGAGATATCTTCAACTTATAAAGTGCTGGTTACCATAGGGTACCTATGAGAAGATACATCCTACTATGCATCCTGATTCTGATGACGTCTTCAGGTCTATCCCAGCTTTCGACAGACGTAAATGTTGATCTTAAGGAGACTGAACCTACTCCCTTACAGACATCTGAGTACGCAGATGTATGGCTTGAGGTAAACAATAACGGGACAACTCCTACCGAGGACCTAGAGGTAAGTTTCAGTGAAAACTACCCGTTCGATGTCGATCCCGGAGACCGGACTTCCTGGAGTATAGGAGAGCTTGTTCCCGGGGAAACCTACCAGATACATCTCGATACACGTATAGACTCTAACGCAGTACAGGGACAGAACAGACTCGAGTTTACGGTATCCCAGAGAGGATCCTCCTTTACGGAGAAGGTTCCTGTCGAGATCAGGTCGGACCGCAACAGTGTCTCCGTAAGGGAGATAGGTGAACCAGAGCCTGTCTCGCCGGGGGCATCACGTTCTCTGGGGCTTGAGCTGGAAAACCTTGCGGACTCAAGTCTCAAGAACTTCAGGGTATCGCTCGATCTTGAGGACCTTCCCATAGCCTCCTCCGGAACCTCATCCAGAAGCCTGGACGGTCTCGGGGCCGATGAGACCCGTTCGGTGAGCTACACGATCCAGGTCGATGGATCGGTTGAGCCGGGAGTGTTCAGAGTGCCGGTCGAGGTAAGCTTTGAAAACGAGGCAGGAACAGAGTTCGAACAGTCGACCACGACCGGTCTCGTGGTTGGAGGGGAACCGGAGCTTGATCCAGGCTTGAGCATAGAGGACCCTCTTACACCCGGAGTTACACGTGAGGTTACGGTGCGTCTGGTGAACAAGGGTAGTGGACCAGCGGAGTACGTAACTCTTGGACTCGAGGATTCGGAATCATACGAGGCTCTGGGTTCGGAGACGGTGTACATAGGCAACATGGATCCGGATGACTTCCAGACGGCCTCCTTCCGCGTCCATGTATCCGAAAACGCTTCGTCTCTGGAGATGCCTGTAGAGCTTTCCTACAGCGCCAGCGGCGAGGAAAAGGAGTCATCCATGGTGCTTTCCAGAGATCTTGTAACCCGGACACAGCTTGAGAGATACGGGCTCCGGTCAACTGGATCGCCGTTACCTGTAGCGGTACTTGTACTGGTTCTGGCAGGTACAGGAGTACTTGTCTGGAGAAGGAGATAGTAAAGTGATAGCTGATTACTTCAGGCTCTCCGCAGGCGCCCTGAGGAACAGGGGAAAGAGATCATGGCTCACCGTAATAGGTACTCTGATAGGAATCACAGCAGTCGTATCCCTGGTATCTATCGGCCAGGGCCTGGAAAGATCCGTGGAAAACGAGCTTCTGGAGCTTGGAGGCAACAAGCTCTTCATCACGCCGGGCGGAGGTCCAGCATCAGGGTTTACCGATAGCTCCTTTGGGATCGGCCAAGACGAACTGGAAACTGTAAGAGGTGTTAACGGGATAGATACCGCCGTCGGTGGATTAAGTGGGGCCGTAAGAGCGGAGTTCAGGGAAGACAGGGAACTGGTCGAGCTGAGAGGTCTTCCAACCGGCAGAAACCTTCGTGAAGCGAAAGAGGTTTTCGGACTTGAGACCGTTTCCGGAAGATACCTCTCCAGCGGAGACACCTCTTCAGTGGTGGTCGAGTCAGAGGAGGCAGAAAACCTCTTTGAGGACGAGGTTATTCTGCGCTCAGACGTCGCCCTGAACGGTACAGACTTCAACGTAGTGGGCAAGATAGAAACCTCCGATTCGATAGGAAACTTTCAGGGCTTTGCTATGCCTATCGATAAGGCTCGTGAAGTACTGGACCGTGAGGAGGGCTTCGATATAATATTTGCGGAGGCTCTTGCCGGCTCAGAGGTGCCTGAGGTCAAGTCCGATGTGGCAAGAGAGCTCAGGAATCTCAGGGGCTCGGAGAAAGGCGAGGAATCCTTCAGGATACAGACGGCACAGGACATTATCGAAAGCTTTCAGAGCCAGCTCTCCATAATTCGTTCCGTACTCCTCGGTATAGGAGCTATATCCTTGCTTGTAGGAGCGGTTGGCATAATGAATACGATGTACTCGTCGGTAATAGAGAGGGAGAAAGACATCGGCGTGATGAAGGCGGTAGGTGCAACCAGGAAACAGATACTCCTGCTTTTCACAGTTGAATCCGGTATGGTAGGTTTTGTAGGCGGTCTCATGGGTGCAGGGCTTGGACTGGCAATAAGCTGGCTGGCAGGAGCCCTGATAAGAAGTAGTCTGCCTCTGCCTTACTCTCCTTATATCTCTCCGGGCCTGATAGCCGGCGCTGTAGCCTTTTCCTTTGTGGTAGGGATGATCTCGGGATTACTGCCGGCGTACAAAGCATCAAGAAAAAGACCTGTGGAGGCGTTGAGTGATGATTCCTGATCTCATAAGAATTGCACTGACCAACATCGTC
>CAKZNU010000126.1 GCA_937132175.1 uncultured euryarchaeote | reverse complement strand
CTTATCAAATATGTCCGGGTCCTTCGCCATTTCCTCTATCTCTTCTTTTTCGTCTTCGTCCAGGCTGAGCTCCTCAAACTCCTGCTGGGTGGGCTCTACGTTGTTTGCCTCCATGTAGATATCAAACTTCTTCGAGTCCTTCTTGAGGGGTTTCTCCCTGAGTATACCTGAGACATGCACTATGTTTCCGGGAACAACCTTCTTCTGGAACTCCGGATCCACCAGGGATCCTTCAAGCCGGACCTGGAGGTTTGTCGGCTGCTCCGATCCTTCACGGGACTCAGGATTTTCCTCAAGAGTAATCATCTGTGTATCCGTCATGATCTTTTCATGGACCTCGAACTTTCGGGAGCCACAGGATTCACACTTATACGGTGACTTGATCTTTGTCGAGTCCTGTTCCTTTTCAACTATGTCAGCGCAGTTTGTACACTGGAATCTCGCGGATACAACCTCAGGTTTCACCTGTGAAGCCCTCTTGATCATTCCCTCAATCGGCGTAAAATCACCTATGTGTTTTGACCTCAGATTCCTCAGGAGCACAAAGTCTTCCTCCGGCATGTTACCCATTCTAACTCTCTCAAGGCCGGTGACAAGATCTACGCCTTTCAGTCCTTCTCTTGCGGCCTCAAGAGCAGTCTCCGGTTCGTTTCTCAGATAGTCCGTAAGCTGTGGATCAAAAATATCTAGTTCCTCGTGATCAACTACGACAGAGTCTCCGCTGTCGTCCTCTGCACGCGCAACTTCTTCGTAGTACTGATCCGAGAAAAACTGTTCAAACCGGTTTATGGCTTCGTCCTTATCCATCTACTGGTGACATGTCCGGAAAGAAATAAAATGCAGGAGGATACGGACTACATCGCCCCTATCTCTTCCAGGTCCTCCTCAAGTGCAGAGATGCCTTCCCTGACATCTTCGTACGTGCGTCCGCCTGTACAGACAAGGTTCCCGGAGCTGAAGAGGAGAAAGACCACTTCCGGCTCGTCCAAGCGGTAGACAAGTCCCGGGAACTGCTCAGGCTCGTACTCCGTACCTACAAGCTCGAAGGCAATCCTGTTCAGGTTAAGGGTAGCGTCCAGCTCGGATGAGGCAACGATGTTCTGAACCGTGATTTCAGGCTTCTCATCGATCTCTACGTCTGCCTCCTCCAGTTCCTCTATTATCTTGTGTGTAGCCTCTCTTGCCTGCTCCGGGCTCTGTGTCCCGGTACAGACTATCTTTCCCGACCCGAAGAGAAGAGCTGCTGCCTTTGGCTCCTCCAGACGGTATACAAGTCCCGGGAACTGCTCAGGCTCGTACTCAGTGTTTTCTAGGTAGATCGCGATGCGGTCAAGCGGAAGCGACTGATTGAACGTCGCCGAGGCAACCACATTCTGAATGTCTATATCTTCGTCTTTTACCATTTTGAGATCACCAGTATCCAGACACACTACTTAAATGCCTTTAAATACTTTATAAGAGAACTGTCCTCAAAGCTTTATAACAGAGTTCCCCCCAGTCAGAATTACCTAAAATGAATAATCGTTTAAGACAGCTGCTTTTGCTCGTATCCATACTTGTACTTTTGAGCATAAGCTACATCACCGTATCATCTACGGGTTATGACTCCGTCAGTATTGAGTCACCTGAGGGCCAGAACATCACTGAGACAGAAGGTGAGGCTCCGGGAAGGGCGAACTCCAGCTCGGTAAACATTACCGAGGAAAAGGGTGTTATCGGCAAGGTTGTAGCAGGTTACAGGCTTCTCTTCCGTGACGTAAGTAAAGGGTTTGGTGCTGTCTCAGGTGAGTGAGGATACCGTCCCGGACGCTTTCTCAATATAAATAAATCCATCAACGGCAAGATCCGCCGTAATTAGAGACGCCCTCACCTCGTCGACAGATTCCTTCCTGACCTCTATGATACCGCTCTGTCGCTCCTTCTTCCATGTGTTATGCAGGATTCGAAGATGTACCCGGGACCCATAGATATGCCCAAGTGAGTCCTGAAGGGCAGAGTTTACGGAGTCTGAGAACTCATCAAAGGAGATTTCTTCTTCGGCCTCTATCCTCAGGCGAAGGTATCTGGTCTTCGGCCTTCGGGCGGGTGGACGGCTTTTCACGGGGAACCACCGGCTTCTTCCTCTTTATCTCCGTTTCCGGTTACCTGACGATGAGTTCTGATCGCCGTCTTTCCATCGAAGCCAAGAGTATCCACCAGCGATCTTACCGCTCTTGGTGAGCGAGGCTCCCATTTCGTCTTTGCCTCCGTTGTTACCATGTATCTGGCATCCTGTGAAGTTACCGTATCCAGAATAATCCTCCAGTCAGAGAGAAGCTCTGTCCTGCGGTTGGAGTCTATGAGGTTGCGCAGACTCAAGGCTACAGAGACCTCGTTTTCACAGGCTTTTGCCGCCAGGACCTCATCGACTCCAGCAGCTTCCGGAGACAGAAGCACATCGAGTCTGTCATCTGAGACAGCTTTTCTGTTCAGCTGCCGGTTTGATGCCTCGAATACGTTTATATCGGCATCGGAGTTTCTCAGGCTTCTCTTCAGTTTACCCCAGTCATCGTGGGAGAGAAAGTTTATCGAGCGATCGTGAAGAGCCCATCCAAGCTCCTCAAGCATCCTGCGGACTTCCTGAGACCTGTTTCTTGGAAGGGCTTCGACCGGCATAAGGTCTTACTTTGACCGGTTTCCGTTCGCGGCTGAGGACGGCCTTACCTTTTCCGCTCCCTTGCCCTTGTTGTCCAGTCCTCTCGAAGTTCTTGAGGCAGGAGTCATGCCGTTTTCAGCCCTGTTTCTCTGTTCCGTTATCCAGGATATATCGTCATCGCTCTGGATCTCCGGATGCTCGGGGTTTACCATGATTACCTCGAACCATCTTCTGTTTCCGTCTTCCGCCACCCAGTAGCTGTCCAGAACCTCGAGGTTATCAAGCTTGCTGGAGGCTCTTTCCTCCGCGATAACCTGTTTGGACTTCTTTGGCGAATACTTCGTCTGTCCTGCGTTGCTGGGTTTCCTGCCTGCTGTAAGTCTCTTCCTCTTTGATCCTCCCTTGGAAACCCTTGATCGTGCGATTACAAAACCTTCCTTTGACTTGTATCCTTTCTGTCTTGCCTTCGGAATACGTGTAGGGTTCTCGGTCTTGACTACCGAACCCTGATCTCTCCATTCGACAAGCCTCTGTTTCCAGAGTTCATCTAGCATTTCCTTAGGCTGCTCGTAGTTGCTCCGTGCGTATTCATAGTAACCCATCTGTAATCACCGCTCTCTACATTCTGTATAAGTCGATGGAACCTTTAAATACTGTTTCGAGTCAAAGTCCTCACAGCATATAAAAGCTAGATATGTAATTACCTGTCTGTGAAACAATGAACTCTACACTGAAGTTTCTCGGCGGTACCGGAATCATGGCTGCAGGAGTCTACCTGTCCATACAGTTCACAGATCAGGTCTTACAGGTTGCTCTCGGAGCAGCAGGACCTCTGCTTGTACTTACAGGCGCCTTCATCGCCTGGCTGGAAAGCGATGAAGTTCTATACTCCTCAGAAGAAAGAGACAGGCAACAGACCCTCGGAACAGGCGCAAAAGAAGGTACAGAAAGAAAGGAGGCGGAACCTGTACAGAGGGATTACTCCCAGGCACTGAGCGGAACAGTAGACGACGCAAAGGAGGCTATAAGAAAGATGGATAGTCCCAACCACGATGCCCTGATTGCGGCAGAGAGAGGAGGAAAAGGTAGAAAGACCCTGCTGAACTGGCTGGAGAACAGAAGATAAACTTTTGAAGGAAAGGCCTTTACGGTTTACTTCTGGTCTTTATACAGCTTCTCCATCTTCTCCAAGCTATCGGCCTCTTGCTTGTCTTCTCTGAAGCTCTTCATCCTTGGGAACCGGAGTGCGTATCCTGATGAGTACTCGGGGGATTCCTGTATCTCCTCGTACTCTGCCTCTACTATGA
>CAKZNU010000125.1 GCA_937132175.1 uncultured euryarchaeote | reverse complement strand
GACGGCTGGCTAGCATGTGCCTTGGCCCGTCCAAGTAAGTCAGGGATGTCTTCGACCCGTTCAACACCAGTCCTCTCAAACAGTGCATTCCACGCATCGGATGAACCACTTATCGCCCCTGTATGGAGCTCTGAAGCCTTTGAAGCCGTCTCGTGTTTGCCAGTCTTTACAGCCAGTACCTTCTTTCCGTTCTCTTCTGCTTTGAGACAGGCATTTCCAAAGCTGCGTGGATCATCTACACCTTCTATATATGCTGCTATTACATCAGTTTCCGGGTCTTCTGCCAGATAGTCCACGTAGTCCGTCATTGAGAGACCTGTTTCGTTTCCCGTAGCTATAATCTTTGAGAAGTTCACATCTCTATCCTTTGCTCTGTCAAAGAAAGTGGCAAATGCTAGGGCACCCGACTGACTGAGAAGGGATATGGAGCCTTCTTTTGGTTCACGCGAGCAGATAGCTGAGGCTGTAACACTGTCAGAAGCGTTTGCAAATCCTATAGTGTTAGGTCCTGAAAGGGCAATACCTTCATCCTCTGCGACTTCCTGAAGTTTTTTCTCCAGCTCCTTGCCTCTTTCGTCGCTCTCGGAGAACCCTGCGGTAATCACAAGTACAGCGTCTATACCCTCTTCTCCGGCTTCCTCCACAGTCTCAACGACATATTCACGAGGTATGGACACAACCGCCAGATCAGGGCTTTCAGGCAGGTCTGATAAGCTATCAAAACACTTCCTGTCAAATGCCTCCTCTCTGTTCGGATTTACGGGATAGAGACTTCCATCAAATCCGTACTCCAGAAGATTTTCTATCAGGTTTCCTGAGTATCTTGAGTCGGGGCTTGCACCCACTACAGCTATACTTTCGGGTTCCAGAAGATTCTCAAGCTTGTGTCTCTCCATACTATTTCATCTCCTCGATCTCTCTGTTTTTATCTACTATATTTTCGCCATCTTGATTGTTGCCTCATCAACCAGCTTTCCATCCACCTGTATCGCCCCTTTACCGTCTTCCGATGCCTCTCTGTATCTTTCAAGCACTTTCCTAGCTTCCTCCACCGTTTCTTGGTCCGGTGCAAACACCTCGTTGGCAACCGGAATCTGTGAAGGATGGATCACCCACTTGCCGTCACATCCTATGCCTCTGGCATTTCTGGCGGATCTTCTGTATCCTTCTAGGTCATCAACATCGGCGAAGGGGCCATCTATACAGTCGAGATTATGTGCCTTTGCGGCTGCGTTGATCTCTGCCAGGGCATGATGCCATCTATGGCCGTCGTACTCCACCGAGGCACCTATTGAGAGCCCGGGGA
>CAKZNU010000124.1 GCA_937132175.1 uncultured euryarchaeote | reverse complement strand
ATACTCTATACCAAGAACGACTAGATTCCGGGGGGATATCCTGGCGCGGAGACTTCGTCTCCCGGCTGTATACCGTGTTTCCGTGAAAATCCCTGGTTTACCTCGATAACGTACTTTGCCGGCTGGGGGCTTGTGTACAGCGTAAGGTTTTCCTCGGAGGTCCCCGGTTCCGGGTCTGCCTGTCTGATGCCAACGATTCTACCCTCCGAGTCCAGAAAGATTATGTCAAGAGCTATAGACGTATTCTTCATCCAGAAGGCTCTATCCCCTTCACGGTCGAAGACGAAGATCATTCCCTCATCTCGGGGCAGGGAGTCTCGGTCCATTAGCCCTCGCCTTATCTGTCCGGTCGTATTTGCCACCTCTGCCTGTATTGAGACACTATCAGAAGAGGTTCTGAACACTACCTCGGTTTCCGAACCTGGCTGAGAAGCTCCAGGGATAAACAGAAAAGCAGCGCTCACCAGGAAGGTGACTGCAGCCAGGTACAGATATCTGGAGTCCATGAGTAAGGATATGCTGGAGAGATTAAATGCTTTCCACATAGTTAGATTGTAGGTGGTAAAGAAATTGTCAGGGTTTACAGGAATATTCAATCAGGAGATCTCGGACAGAAGATCATCCGTTAAACAGGCCTTAGAGGGAGGTGTAGACGGAGAGATCGGGGAAGCAGTATCAGGGAAGATCGAATCCGTCTTCAACACCCAGGAAGTAGATGAAACCGAAGGATTCAGGGTCATGGGAACAGATGCAGGAAGAAACGAGATAGAGTTCCGGAACAATACCAACTTCTTTGTGGCCCGGGCATCAACCACCGACTCCGGAGCCGAAACCTCCAGAGCACTGGAAACCGGTGTAGTAAGGCCTTACAGGAAGGAGGATTACGAGGAGTTTATGAGAAGGATTAGCGAAAAGGTCGAGATAGAGTCAATGCTGAAGGCTATAGAAAATGAAGATTTTGAAAAACCCACCTATCTCCTTGTAGACGGCACACTCCTCACAAGAATGTACGTCAAGCCCGGAGAACTCAGGATCTCGGACAGAAAGAACATAAAGGCAAGACTGACATCGAGTTTCCAGAAGCTTCTAAAACAGGCAAGGTCCAGGGAAAACCTGATGCTTGTAGGCGTATCAAAGGACCCGAACTCAGGGATACTCTACAGAAAGATTATGAAGGAGATACTGGAGGACAGGCTTGAGGAAGTCTCAGGCGAGACAGATCTGGCCGATGAAGATCTTGAAAACCTCTATGAGGAGTTCGAAAGCATAGGTTATGCACCGTCAAAGGTCGAAAGAGCCATAGACAACCTGGAGACCGGAGACGAGCTCAGAAAGATACGTGACCTCTTCGAGAGGTTCAGGGTGAGACACTCCGACAGGGAAATACTACAGCAGTTTACAGATACAGAAGGATTTACCGACCCTGTATCTCTAAGTGTCTCGATAGACAGCAGAGAAGTTGATCAAGACGACCAGAGCCACTTCAGGGCGCTGAGAAAGCTACCGAACCTGAGAACTCTTTACTGGAGGCCAAAAAACGACTCTCCGATCAGACTAGACTTTCTGGGTGAGGGAAAGCTCCTGGATGACCGGGAACCGGAGGTAAAGAATCTCTCTGAAACCGAGGCCGAGGCACTGAAGCTGATAAAGACAGGATACGCAGGTGAAAACATGCACAACGTATGGATCAGCCAGGCCGATGAAGACGCAGGACTCTCAAACCAGGAGATGAAAAACGTCTACCGACCTCTCCTAGAGTCCCAGCTGGGCGAAAACCTGGATAGATACGCAAGGAGGCGTGATAAACGTGCCTGAAAAGATAGGACGCGTCGTGGGCACCGCAGACACCAAAAACTTCGAGTTTGCCGTAAAGGAAGATATGGAGCCGGCGGTCTTCGAGTACATACGTCTCGAGATCAAGACCGGAGACGGAGACACGGAGAAGGTACTTGGACAGGTAACCGGACTGGAGAAGATGAACCCGGCAATGTCCGAAGGCACACCTATCGAGGCAGTAGAGACCATGGAACAACAGGGCGTAGACTCTACCCGGACGAAGGCGAAGGCACAGGTAATCGGGTACCTGTCCGAGACCGGAGTCCGAAAGCCAAGATACGCACCGAAGCCAGGTACCGCAGTAGAGAAGGCACCGGATGAGTTCCTCGAGAGCTTCGTCTCCGTGGAAGAAGGACTCGAGGTAGGCAGCATACTTACCAGAGACTCTGTGGATGCACAGCTTGATATAGAGGGCCTGAACAGGCACCTGGCGATACTTGCAGCTACCGGGGCAGGAAAGAGCCATACCGCCGGAGTCATAATCGAGGAGATGCTGGATAAAGGAGCCTCAATCGTGGCTCTAGATCCTCACGGAGACTACGTCAAGATGAGCCAGGAGAAAAACGAAGGCTTCGACCACACGGACAAGGTACAGGTCTTCAAGGCCCGGAACCCGGGAAGCGAACAGTACCAGATCACGGTAAAGACCTCGAAGCTCGGATGGAGAAAGCTCTCCGAGCTGGCAGGAATAAGGGAAGACTTCACCAACCAGAGGAAGATGGTCCGGACAGCGGTCGAACACGTGAAGGAAGAGAACGGAGAAAACTATCCTTACAGCCTCGAGAACCTGATAGATGTACTGGACAGGATACAGGACGACGAAATACTTCTGGATGAGGACGGAAACAAGACGGAGACTATTGAACACGCAGAGAAGGTACAGTTCAAGCTTGAAAGACTTCAGAGCTACGGAATCTTCGGTACCACAGAGATAAACTTCGAGGAGCTTGTATCTCCCCGACAGCTCACAGTACTTGATCTCTCAGGCATACCTTTCAAGGCACAGGACCTGATCTCCGAGCTTGTACTCAACCGTATATACCAGGCACGGGTAAGACATTCACTGGGAGAAGACGGGGAGACGTACAGATACCCGATATTTACAGTGGTGGAGGAGGCTCACAGGCTCTGTCCTGCCGAGACCGGAAAAGGCATGGACTCGAGAGCCAAGGAAAAGCTCTCGGAGATGGCATCAGAGGGCCGAAAGTTCGGTGCATTCCTGACTCTGATAACCCAGCGCCCGTCAAAAATCGACGAAGACGTACTCAGCCAGTGTAACTCCATGATAATACAGAGAATCGTCAACCGCAAGGACCAGCAAAGCATCGCCTCGGCCTCCGAATCCATGGCACACGGAATGATCGACGAGCTGCCGGGACTCAACGTCGGAGACGCCATCATAACAGGTCCAGCGGTAAACATACCTTCGGTGGTCCACATCAGAGAGAGGAAGACCGAACACGGAGGAGACGACATAGACATACCCGGAAATCTAGAGGACGCAAGAGAGGACGCAGAAAAGAGAGAAAACACAACCGACGCCCTGGGAGAGGAAGACAGCCTTGACATATAGGATACTGCATTTTGGAGACACACATCTCGGCAGAAAACATCCCTCAGACATCCGGAAGAGACGTGTAGAAAGCTCTATTAAGGCGTTCCAGCACTGCATACAGAAAGCTGTAGAGGAAGACGTTGATCTGGTGATCCATGCCGGAGACGTCTTTGACACGGTCTATCCATGGCACACCGTCATAGAGGCAGCGGAAAAGAGACTGGAGAAGCTGGAGGAAAACGGGATACCGATGTACTGTATAAGGGGAAACCACGACAGAAGCTTCGGCCAGGACAGAAACATGAAAGGGCTTGCAATCGAGCACCTGACCTCGGAGTACGTCCAGCTAATCGATCCACAGGCCTCAAACTTTCCCGAGGATGGATACATAGACTTCAACGAGGATCTCAGGATCTACGGGCTTGGATACCATGCATCGAGAACGCCAGAGGTTCTCAGAGAGTTCGAGCCACGTGAGGAAGGAATCAACCTGTTGTTACTACATGACTTCGTGGAGGGAGTGACCAGAAGCTACTCGGAGAACCTGGCGAAGGCAGACATGCTTGCGGAGAAAAACCTCGACTACGTGGCCATAGGACATGACCACCAGCCAAACCAGGAGCAAAGAATAAACGGTACAGTATTTGCCGCGACCGGAGGCACGATAGACTATGACTTCAACACCACGGAGTTCGACAAGGGCTATAACATCGTAGAGATCGGGGAAGACGGCCTCGAGGTGGAAAAACGCAGGGTTCCACAGATTCTGGAGCTCAGGAAAGAGGTCTTCGACGTCAAGAAGAAACCGGCAGAAATAAGAGAGATCGTGAAGGATAAATTGGAGGAGAAAAAGGATTACGCAGTGAAGGTGAGGGTCTCGGGACGGGCGGAAAACCCCGGCGAGGTACCGACACAGAGGATAAGGGAGGAACTTAACTCCCTGGAAAGCGTCTTGATGGCGGATACGATTCTAGACGTAGAAACCGGTTCCGAGGACAGGTACGAATCAGGTCAGGACCGCTTCAGCCTCGAACAGTATCTCGAGATGAACCTAGAAGAGGAGGAAAAAAGGAAAAAGACCCGGTCTCTGCACACGAAGACGAGATCAATGCTTTCAAACGAGGAGAACCTAACCTCTTCCGGCCTGAGGCTGGAAAAAGAGGCGAGACAGGACCTCAGGAAAACCATAGAGAAGGAGATGTTCGGAGGAAAGGAAGAATGAGGATAGAGAAGCTGAGGATGAACAACTTCAGGAAGTTCAGGAACGAGGAAATAGAGTTCACCGAGAACCTCAACCTGATAGAGGGAGAGAACAACGCAGGAAAGTCCAGTATCTTCTACGCCATCTACTTCGCTCTGACAGGAGACGCATTCAACAAAGGATTCAGATCACCGAAGGAGTACATCACCTTCGGAAAGTCCAGAATGGATGTGGAGATACAGATCCACAAAAACGGAAAAACCTACTTCATGGAGAGATCTTACTCACAGAGCTCCGGAGGAACCTACACAGTCGGAAGAATAGAGGGAGAGACCCGCAGAGTGCTGGAAGGCACAGAAAACGGAGCAAAGGTATCAGAGGTCAACTCGAAGATAGAGGAGATCACCGGACTCGACAGGAAAACACTGGAAAACGTGGTCTATGCCGCCCAGCAAAAGTTCGTCCAGAAGATAGAGGGAGGCACAGACCAGAAAAAAGCCCTCGATTACATATTCAACTTCAAAACCGTAGAACAGCTCTCCAACCAGATGAAAGAGGTGATAGATGAAAAAGAGAAAGAAATTGAAGGCCTCGACGCAAGAAAAGAACAGAGAGACGAACTCAGGGAAAACCTGGAAGATCTCAGGGAGGACCGAGAAGAAACAGGAAACGACCTCAAGGAACTCGAAGAGAGTATATCACAACAGGAATCAAAGCTGGAGGAAATCAGAGACGAAAAATCGAAGATAGAAGAGGAAAAAGAGATCCTAGAGGAAAAAGTCTCGAAGGCAAAAGAAGTAGAGGAAACACGATCCAAAATGGAAAGCCTAGAGACCAGACTTCAAGAGTTCCCGGAGAAAGAAGATATACAGGAAAGCATCGATGAGGCAGAATCAGAAATCTCCAACCTGAAGGATGAGGAAGAATCCCTCAAGGAAAAACTGGAGTCCGTCGAGGCCGCTCAGGAGAAAAAAGAAGAGATCAGAGGCCGACTGGACGAGATCTCTGAAGAGATAAAGTCTGCCCAAAAGGAAAAACAGAGCTTAGAGGAGGAAATATCAGAAACGGAGAGAACACTGAAGGAAATCACCGATGAAGCCTCAGAACTCGCCTCGAGGTACGATGCAACAGGCGTCGAGGCGGTTGAGAAAGAGATGGGTGAAAGAAAAGACAGGATAGGAAAACTTGAGAAACAAATGGGAGAACTCGAGTCCGAACACAGAGGTATAAAACAGACTCTAGAGGAAGGAAAGTGTTCAAGATGTGGTAGGCCGGTGAAGAACCCGGAGACATACAGACAAAGGGAGCAGGAGCTGAGAGAGAAGATAG
>CAKZNU010000123.1 GCA_937132175.1 uncultured euryarchaeote | reverse complement strand
ACATAGCGGTTATTCTGCGTAAAAGAACCCACCTCTCTGCGTTCAAAAGGGAATTCGAAGATCTGGATATACCGTACAGTGTCGTACAAGGCGAGGGTTTCTTCGAGACAACCGAGATACGTGCTCTTATGAATTTGCTCAAGGCTGTCGAGGACCCAACGGACGAAGTAGCTCTGTACGGTGTCTTGCGGTCTCCTATGTTTGGTATCGAAGACGATACACTCGCGCCATATGCCGATGAGGGAGACCTATGGGAATCTCTCTGTGCATCCGAGGAGAACTCGATTACCAAGGCTACCGGAATAATCCGGGAACTCAGGCAGATGTCAGGTATCATAGAAGGTGAACTTCCTGAGATAGAAGGTTGGAAGGAACTTTTGGACCATGCCGTTGAGAGAACCGGATTCATGACCAGTATGGGTGGTGACGAGAGGCCAAGGCAGGCTGTCGCCAACATAGATAGGTTCAGGCATATGCTTGACTCAAACGACGATATCTCGAGCATAACTGCACTCATAGAGAGGCTTGAGCAAGAGGCCGAAAGGGGTGAACGCAGCCCGGAAGCTACTGTGCCCGAGGGAGATACAGGAGTACAGGTCCTCACCGTCCATGCTGCAAAGGGATCTGAGTTTCCTGTGGTAATCGTGCCCGGTATCTGCAGTCAGTTCAATACCAACAGTCCGATAGGAAACGGCTTTGAGTTCGAAACAGTAGACGAGAAACCGGCATTGGGTATCCGGTCTCCCGACCCTGAGAACCCCTTCGAGAGGGTGGACACGGTGGCTAGGAACGGTATACGTGATGAACGTCTTCGACGCCTCAGGGCGGAAGAAAAACGTACACTCTATGTCGCGTGTACTCGGGCCCGTGATCATCTGATACTGGCAGGTACACACAAAGGGGAAGTGACTGAAGACGGTGAACTTGAGCTTAACGAACCCGACAGAGAGTCTCCCTCCTCGTGGCGGGATATGCTACAGCCGATAAGACTTAACGAAGAAGTTCTGAGCGGTATCGCCACAGAGGGGACAGCGGAGACAGAGGTAAACGAGCCCCTTGTCAGGGGCGGCACAAAAGTTGTACCCGAGTACACGGTCAGGATACCAGGTTCTCCGGCTGATATATCCGCTCCCCAGAGTAACGAGATACCGGTCCTGGAAAATAAAATAGAACAGTACGTTCCAAGAGAACCTCGGTACATGACCTCACCGTCGAGCTAC
>CAKZNU010000122.1 GCA_937132175.1 uncultured euryarchaeote | reverse complement strand
AGTAGAGGCTGATCCGTTTTTCATCTATCTTCCTGATGTCTCCTACAGTCACAGTCATTCCTTTACCGGTGAAGACATTTTCTCGTGGTTCAGGCTGTTTTGCAATTACCTCTATCGGATTTTCAGGGCTTGAAGGCAGCTCTCTCACCTTTGAATCAGGTCTCCACGAATCCAGGACGTCACTTATTTTCTCCTCTGAAATCCTCTCATCAAACTCTATCCTGACTGATTCTAGGTGGCCGTACTGTGAAGGGATCCGTGTGGTCTGTGCATTGATATCGATTCCCGGTTTTTCCAGTGCCTGTTCCCGGGTTCGAGCAAAGCCCAGGATTTTCTGCGGTTCAATCTCCGACTTGATCTCCTCGCCATTATGGTTGCTTTCTCTGTCCCAGTCATCTATCGCGTTCCCGGTGATTCTCGAAGAGTAATCTTCAGATGCAACTTTGTCTCCTTTACCCGAGATTGACTGCATCGTCACAAGATCCACTTCTTTAACCTCGAACTCCCGTCTCAGTGCCTCTATAACACACACATAACCTGCGGTCGTGCAGTTCGGGTTGTTCACCTGTTTCCCCGGATTCTCTTGATCCTCGAGCATCTCTATATCCTCGGGGTTAACCTCAGGTATCATCAGAGGAACTTCTTCCCTCCATCGGAACTCACTGGCGTTCGAGAAAACGTTTACGCCACGATCCCTAAGTTCGGGCTCTATCTCTCTGGCCACGGAGCTCGGAAGTGCTGAGATAACATAGTCGGCTTTTTCAGCGATCCTCTCTGCATCCAGTTCCTTCACAGTCATGTCTCCATATTTTTCCGGGCATTCCTGTGGCTGCCAGAAACCGTACCGGCCCGAAAGATTCTCCTCTTTCTCCTGGAAAACTTCGCCAAGCTTTCTACCGGCGCTGCTGGGACTACCCGTAACAATCTCCAGATCTGCATAGTTTTCACCACTTTCATCCAGCTCTGCCTGGTGCAACACTGCGTCTCTTCCACCCATACCGGTCGCACCGAGAATCCCGAGCTTTATACTTGACATTCTATGCGTCACCCAGGTTCTCCTGCACTATACTCAATGCCTTTTCCCTTAACTCGTAGCTCACGAAAACTATAACGCTGGAGGCACTTGTCACGACCTCATGTATATTTATATTTGCCTCGGCCAGAGGATCAACTATATCCCGTACCACGCCGGGCCTGTCAGGAAGCTTCCCACCTGCAACCCGTACGACCCCGATCTCATCATCCACCGTGACAGAGGAGATTTTCTCCTTCTCCAGCACAAAGTCATGAAGCGCCTGATTTGCTGTATCAGCCTGATCATCTTCAACGAAGAAGCTGACACTGTCCATTCCTGTCGAAGCTGCCTCGATATTCACCC
>CAKZNU010000121.1 GCA_937132175.1 uncultured euryarchaeote | reverse complement strand
CTTATGACACGTGAGAGAGATGAGATAGATACGGAATATAAATGGGATCTTGGAAGCCTCTATGAGTCTGAGGATGAATGGGAGGAGGAACTTGAGACCGTCAGAGACGAGATCGAGGAGATCTCCACTTACCAGGGATCTCTGGATTCTCCGGAGACGCTTCTGGAGTTTCTTGAGCTCAGGGAGAGGCTTCTGAGAAAGGTAAACGATCTTGGATCCTATGCGCGGAAACGTTACGACGAGGATACCAGACGTGACAGGCCACAGGAGATGAAGTCATTAACGTCCTCGCTTTCTTCAAGGCTTTCCTCCGAGCTGAGCTTTCTGGAGCCGGAGATTCAGGAGATCGGCAGAGAGAGTATCGAAAGCTTCATACAGGAGAAAGAAGGACTTCAGGAGTACAGGAAGTTCTTCGACAGCATACTTCGTATGAAGCCGTATACACGTTCCGGAGAGATCGAGGAGGTGCTCTCGAAGCTGGGAGACGTCACCGATACTCCGGGGTCCGTCTACAAGGCCCTGATGAACGCAGACATGGATTATCCTGACATCAAGCACGGGGATGAGACGGTAGAGGTTACACAGGCGAACCTGACCAAGCTCCTGAAGAGAGAGGACAGAGAGCTGCGCAGAAAGGTCTTTAACGCCTTCTACGGGGAGGTCACGGATTACTCGAATACTGTTGGCTCGACTTTTGAGAAAAACATAAAGAGAAACGTCAAGAAGGCGGAGATCAGAGGTTTTGACTCTGCCAGGCAGGCATCTCTTTACCCGTCCAAGATTGATACCGAGGTATACGATGTCTTGGTTGATACTGTTGGGGACTCTCTTGAGCCTCTGCACAGGCATCTTCGTTTGAAGAAGGAGGTCCTCGATACCGAAGAGTTGAGGCCTTACGATGTCTACATGCCGGTTACACAAGGTGATTCTCCCGAGATCGGATACGAGGATGCCTGTGAGCACGTTCTGGAGGCGGTTAAGCCTCTTGGCGACGGCTACGTTGAGACCGCCCGTTCAGGGCTTGAAGGAACCTGGGTCGATGTCTATGAGAACAGGGGCAAACGTGGAGGTGCCTACAGCTCGGCGACCTATGACTCACAGCCGTACATACTGATGAACTACCAAGACGATGTCTCATCGATGTATACTCTTGCCCACGAGCTCGGTCACTCCATGCACTCACACTTCACCTCTGAGAACCAGCCTTACCAGTACTCGGACTACGGAATCTTCCTCGCGGAGATCGCATCTACGGTCAACGAGGCACTCTTGACCAGGCATCTACTGGAAAACACCTCCGGCGATCTCCGACGTCACGCACTCAACCATTACCTGGAGAACTTCCGGAACACCCTGTACAGACAGACGTTGTTTGCGGAGTTTGAACAACGCATCCATGAGGCTGCTGAAAGAGGGGAGGCGGTTACGGCCTCGAGAGCTACAGAGATCTATGGCGAACTCAAGGACAGGTTCCATGCACCTGTGGAAAACGGTGACATGATCAGACAGGAATGGATGAGGATACCTCATTTCTACTACAACTTCTATGTATTCCAGTACGCCACCGGGATCTCGGCCGCAGAGAAGATCGTGGAGAAGGTTTTGGATGGGCAGAAAGACCAATACATAGAGTTTCTTTCCTCCGGTGGAAGAAAGTACCCGCTGGAGACTCTTGAAGACCTCGGAATCGACATGGCTTCTGGAAGCCCGGTCAGGAGTGCTGTAAGCTCTTACTCGGATGCACTGGACCGTGCGGAGGAAGAGCTGACATAGTCCTTTTTAATCTTCCAAGCTCCGTAAAACGAGGCATAGATCGCTGTCAGCCAGAAGCTTGCATCGATGCCGGAGACCCCGAACAATGGACCGAGGACCGGTGCAAGCATCCATGCTGCGAGAGCTAAAACTCCCAGTGCTGCCTTCACCTGATTCGAAGGCTCTAGATCAAGGAAACGTCTGAGAAGACTCACCTCGAATCCGCCTCTATCTCTACCTGTGCATCCAGGTAGGCGTCCATAGTCTGCTCTATACTCCCCAACAGTTCGAATCTTGCATTCTCCAGTTCCTTGATCTCTGTCTGTATATCTTCTTTTTCCTTCTCCATTTCCTGGATATCCTCTTCCTTTTCGTGTTTTTCCTTTTCCGTCTTCTGGATTTTCTCCTCGATACTCATCGATTTCTTCTCTTCCTTCAGTCTTTCTCTGTCATCTTCAAGTTCCTCTATCTCCCCTAGACTTTCCTGGAAGCCTCCCAGAGCTTCACATGCATCCACAAATTTTTCGGTTTCCGTATCCGAGAGGAGCTCAGACTGCTCTGCAATCTCTCTGGCCTCTCCAAGTTCGGGCTGGATTTCATCCAGGGACAGAATCTTTCCGTCTCTTATATCCCTGAGTCTCTGTATATCGCCTTCAAGGTCTTTTTCTCCGTTTTCTACGGCATAAACTATCTTCTTCAGGCCTCTTTCAAGTCTCGAGGCCTCTCGGGTCACCGAAGCTCTTTCCCTGTCTCTCCTTTCCTTTACCTGCTGTATCTGTTCCTCGAGCTTTTCGAGACGTTTTGCTTCTTCGGAGCCCCGCAGTGACTCAAGTCTTTCCTCTAGATTCTCCAGCTTGTCCTGTTCGGAGTCTATATCCAGTTCCTCCAGCCTTTCCTCAAGCTTCTGTATATCTGAGTCAAGAGTCTCTAACTCGCCTTGAACCTGTTTTACTGCCTTCAGACGGTCCAGGGCTGTCTCGGAGTCTGCGAACTTCCTGACCTCATCTCGCTGGCTCATAAGCTCCTCCAGTAGATCAGAAAGGTTTCCTGAGGACCTCTCTACCCTCTTCATTACTTCTCCTTCCTTCCGGGAGACATCGTTGAACTCCTCCAGGAAGCTTTCCAGCTCCGAGTGATGTTCATCAGGGTCCTCCGAGATACTGGTATCTTCGAGAAGTCGTTTCCTCGACTTGTAGAAGCTTTCCGCGGTATCCTCCACTATGTTGAGGCCGTCAGAGTCCTCATACTCCTGAACTTCTTCCAGGGCATCCTCCAGTTCCTCCAGAATCCTCTGTGTCTCTCCTCTCAGTTCTTCAGATCTTTCCTCTGCTTTCTCTAAGGAAGATTTCTTCCGGGACCTGTATACTTCTGTTGCATTCCTCCAGTTAATCTCCAGAGTCTCAGGTTCCCTGAGTCCAAGTCTCTGGAGCAGATTCATACTTATTGAGTTACGAGAGGAAGCTTAAAAGATAACTGTAAGAAAGCCATGTCAGACTC
>CAKZNU010000120.1 GCA_937132175.1 uncultured euryarchaeote | reverse complement strand
GATCAGGGCTACGTGCTTGCGACTCCCGTGATGAACGAGGATATAGAGAACAGGACCGGCAACGCTGTAGGACTGGTCGCCAGTGACGGTGGAAAGACCAGCCACGCATCCACAGTCGCAGACGAAAACGGACTGCTCTACATGGGTGCACTGGAGTCGGAGCCCCAGGAATACCTGGAACACGGAGATCCGCTCTACATGGCGGTAAACGGTCACGAAGGAATCCTTGCAAGGGGTGAGACCCGGTGACGCCTGAAGTCGAGACCACGAATCCTGAAGAACAGGAGCAGGATGTCTATCCTCCGAGAACTGAAGATGATATACTTGAAGTAATCGGCTCCATGGAGGATGTCGACGATGAAGATCTTGAGGATGCGGTGAGACAGATAAGCGAACTTGCTGACAACAATCTTAGAACAGGGAATCCCAGCGTTAGGGTGCACGCTGATGCACCAATAAGATCGCTTGTCAATCCAGATGAGAACACTGTAGAGATACAAGAGGAGTACAGGCAAGACGAAAACACTATTCTAAGCAATCCAGAAGCAGTAGAAGCCTTCAACAAACTACTTCATGATCAAGAACCTCCGACAAAAGAAGCAGAGCTAGTGGGGGAAGAATACTACATGGCTCAGACACTTCCCGGCTTCCAGGATGTAGGCAACATCAAGTGGTGGACCTTGATGGATGAAGGCTCCTACCGGGAGGAAACCCGTGGGAGGGAGGGGAGAGAACATCTCAACCTTGAGAACGAGGGCGAAATCCACGGCTACAGAATAGAGCTGGATGGCGAGCCGCTCACGCCAGAACAGACGCAGAACCTGTCGCTTATGATGAACATAAGAGACTCTGAAGGTTCTGGTCTGGAGAGGAACAGGATACCGGAGCTGATAACCCGTTACGACTCCACCGAGGAAGTGCTGGAAAGTGAGGATATCGATGAATCAGATTACCTCCAGCAGATACAGGAGGCACAGCGGGACGGCCTCATAACAGAAGAAGGCGATCTGACCCTGAAAGGCTGGACATCCACTGCGGATATGCAGGCAAGAGATCTCAGAAGACTGGAGGAGCATGATAGAGATGACAGGGTGATCTTCAACACTCTCAGCCATTCTGACATACCTTTCATGACGGAGGACGACGTGGTGGAACATGATGCTACACTGTCCCTCATCGCCAGTACCGGGGATCAGAGATTTGCGGAGGGACGGGTTGAGAGAGGAGAGCTTCAGGGAGAGCTCGTAGAACTTGCGGACCAGATCGAGGA
>CAKZNU010000119.1 GCA_937132175.1 uncultured euryarchaeote | reverse complement strand
GTCTAGACGACATCAAGGACCTCCGTGTCGGGGACGGAGCCGGACCTGCGGTAGTCTCTGCGGAGACCTTTAATCCGGATTCGGACAAGGAGACGGAAAATATTACGGTGGGACTGAGTGAGAACCTGAGCTATCCTGCCTCAAGCCTGGTTACCGATGCCTTCAACCTGAGCACAGGCACGGTAACGGATGTAAAAACTATTGTGCGGAATGACTCTACCGTAGAGCTTTCGGTGACAGGGCTACCGGCCTCACAGGACCCGGTTCTGGAGCTGAAGAAAGGCTTCCTGTTCGATGATCATGGAAACAGCGTATCCTCGAACCAGACATTTTCCGATACCCTGGACGGCACCCGGCCGGTTCTTACCAGTGCCGAGATAGATCCGACCAGATCAAACTCCACCGATACGTTTGTACAGCTTAACTTCAACGAGCCGGTTGCTGATACCAACCCAAACAACAACAGAGGAGTAAACGTCTCCGGGAAGAGCCTCGAGTTCCTTGATACCACGTTCTCGGATACACATTTCGTGGACTACGGCGAGGTACTGGAGACGGTAGAGAGGCCGAACGTGACGTCTCTGGTAAACGTCAGCGACAGGGAAGGCAACAAGGTTGTCCTTGAGGACCTCGAAAACGTCACGGTCAAAACTGTCATAACACCGGTGTACAGGGGCTGGAACCTGGTTTCCCTCCCGATTGCTACGGAGGGAGGTCGGAAGATAGCTGAGGTTCTCAACACCTCGAAGATCGAGATAGTCTGGACTTACAGAGACGGCAGCTGGAGGTCTTACGATCCCGAGGCCCCGGTAAACCAGATCACCCGGTTCCGGGGCGGCCGAGGATACTATCTTGAGGCCTCGGAAAGCTTCAATCTATCCGCCTCGGTGGACGCGGTCTACAACGGCGAGGAGGAATCCAAGGGCACAAGCAGGAAGTACGCCGATCTCTCGGATACAGGTCAGCCAAGCCTTGTCGGCCAGTTCCAGGAGTACAGACAGATGGCTGATGCCACCAGTTACCTCAACGCATCCGGAGATCAGGTCAGTCGAGAGGAAGCGGTCAGAGGACCCGCCTTTGGAGGATTTGCCGCCAAGGAGGTAATTGTTTCCTCCATGGGAACTGTTTATTCAATG
>CAKZNU010000118.1 GCA_937132175.1 uncultured euryarchaeote | reverse complement strand
GTGGAACAGCAGACGAATGACTTCCTTCCGGACTCGGAGCCTGTAATAAAGGCCTTCGACGCTCTGGACGCAGAGTTCCTGTCTGCGGGAGGGACAAACTACGTTGTACTTATCAAGCCGGAGCCGAGGTACGCCAACAGCTCCGAGATCAGGGACGTCAGAAATCCCCGTTTCCTGAGATATATAGACACGGTTACCGAGGAGTTGAACTCGCTTCAGAAGGTCTCAGAGGTTTCGAGTCCATCGGACCTGTTCAGCGACATACCTTCGTCTAAACGTGGTGTAGAAGACGCTCTGGACGAGATGGGTGAGTCACGGTGGTCACGTTTCATCTCCGGGGACTTTTCCGCCGTCAAGCTTGAGGCTTCGACGTCGGGTCTCACCTCCGAGGAACAGTCCCAGGTAGCGGACTCCATCAGAAACGGTATACAGGCCCAGCCCCTTTCCTCAAGCCTTGATATCTCGTATACCGGGCAGCTGTACATAGATGAGGCATTTCAGGAACAGTCCCAGAACAGCCAGAGCCTTACAGGGACCCTTTCACTTCTCGGTGTTCTCGTAGTCGTTATACTGCTTTTCAGATCAATATACTACGGGCTTAACTCTCTGCTAACTGTAATATTCGGTATCGCGGTAGGATTCGGCATCTACGGCCTTCTGGGCCTGAACATTACGCCACAGACCTCGGGATCAATATCACTGGGTATCGGTATAGCCGTTGACTTCGGAATTCAGCCTATAGCCCGGTACAGGGAGGAAAGAGACGAACTCGGTATAAGAGCCTCGATCAGGGAGACCTTGCTTGGTGTGGTCACTCCGATGACGGTCGGGTTGACAGCCGCAAACATCGGCTTTCTGGCTCTTGCCTTCGGCAAGCTTACGTTCCTCTCGGATCTGGGCTATCTGCTGGCCCTTACAACCACGTTTGCATACGTTGCGGCCCTGACGGTAGTACCAGCCTCGATAATATTCTACGATAAATACATCACGGATAAGGTTCCGAGTATCAAGCCATCTAACCTACTCTCTAATCTATATTCCAAGGTGACAACCTAAGATGAAGACACGGAAACTAACGGTTGCTCTGGCAGCGATTCTCGCCGCCGGAACGGCCCTTTCACAGACATCGACCTCAACGGCTCTGGCAACGGAGCTTGACGCAGTTTTGCTTAACACGGACCCGGTTCCGCTACAGTCCGGGGAAGACGCTGACATTTCCTTCCACATAGTCAACAACGGTACCGTTGACGCAGAGGGAGTCTCGGCGGAGATCGTAGACTCGTATCCGTTCGAGCTGAAGCCGGACAGGAAGAGAAGCTACAGTCTCGGTACGGTGACTCCGGGAGAGGAGTACCAGATCTCGACCGATATTCGGGTTGCGGAGGATGCCTCAGACGGCTCACACAACCTCAAGGTAAGACTCTCCAAGGAAGGCTTCTCGAGAATCATCGACATACCGGTGGAGGTACAGTCAGACGACATCGATCTAAACCTGGCAAACCTGAGGACAACTCCGGAAGAGCTCAGACCCGATACCGAGGACAACAAGCTTTCGGTATCTGTGGTAAACAACGGCGACAAGGAGGCGGAAAACGTGGTTCTTAACCTGGGCTTCCCTGATTTCATAGAGGAGAGATCCAGCTTCTCTACGAGACAGTCTCTGGGAAACCTTAACCCGGGCCAGACAAAGCAGGCAGAGTTCTTCTTTGATACGTCCGAGGATGCTCCATCCGGAGAGTTCCAGATAGATTCCACAGTAACGTACACTGAAGATGACTCGACCGCAGACATACAGAAGGAAGAGTCCTTCGGAATATACATGTCAGGAAAGCCCCAGTACGAGGTTGTAAATACGTCTTCAGACCTCAAGATCGGCAGACAGGGAGAGCTTCGAGTTACCATCCGTAACACCGGCAACGAAGAATCTACCTCTACACGTGTAAGGGTGCTGGACTCCAGTGACCTTCCGTTCAGCTACAGGTCCTCAAGCCAGTTCGTCGGGACCCTGGAGCCAGGACAGCAAGGTACAGCAGTCTTCAGGGTGACACCGGAGTCGGACGCGGTAGAGAAGGAGTATCTTCTGGACTTCGAGGTACGTGGAGTCAAGGACACGGAAGTCTTCACGACAGACACCACGATCTCGCTACCGGTTCAGTCCCAGAGCTCAGAATCCGATAGTTCCGGTTTACCGGTGGTTCCGGTTGCAGCCGTCCTCGTTTTGACCGCTGCAGGAGTCTTCCTCTACAGAAGGAGTGAAGACTCAGAGGAAACCGAGGAGACCGAAGAGGATGAGTAATCCTCCTCACCATCTTTCTTCTTTTTTCTCTGTTTGGAGACGGCCACCACGGTTCTAAATCTTGCTGTTATATCTCTCTGTATGGAAAAGGTAATTGTTGCAGCGATAGCGGAGAACGGAGTCATAGGAAAAGACGGGGGCTTACCCTGGCACTACGAGGAAGACATGAAGCATTTCCGAGACCTTACCACAGGACACCCGGTTATCATGGGCCGTAAAACGTTTGAAGGACTTCCAGACCCTGCAAGGCCCCTACCGGACAGGACTAACATAG
>CAKZNU010000117.1 GCA_937132175.1 uncultured euryarchaeote | reverse complement strand
AAACTCTACTGCACCTCAACTTGTATGAGTGAAGAGGAAAACCTTCTGACCTTCGGAGAACTGAGAAAGAAACAGAAAAGAGAGGATAGGGAAAACGAGCTCCAGGAACTGGAGGACGACTTTCTTCTCAGAGTCTCCCGGTACCTCTCAAGGAAGAAACAGGCTGAGGGGGAAAACTCCAGAGAGTACAGCAACGCGAAAAGAGTACTAGATACCATAATCTCCACCAGGGAACAGAAGCTACTGAAGAAAGCCCAGCTCGCCGTAAAAACTGATCTCAACTCCTCCAGCCTCAACATGATTCCTGAAGAACAGGAGTTCTTCCGTGACGTAAAACAGAGCTTCAAGGACCACAGAGAGACCATAGAGGATACGGTCGAAAACGAGACTGCGGCCGCAGCCGGAAGCCACCAGACCTCTTCAGAAGATCACGAAGTTGAAGACGAAAGCATCAACGAAGATACGGAACATAAAAACTCTATGAACAGAGGAGACAGTTCTGACATGGATCAAGACACTGAAAGCGGAAGCCCCGAAATAGAAACTCCTGAGAACAACAGTGAAGACACGGAGGAAGGCTATGAGCTTGTGGAGACCACCTCCAGTGTACCGGAGTTCATGGGTACGGATCTTGAGCCGTACGGACCTTTTGACTCCGGGGAAAGGGCTGAGATACCAGAGGAAAACGCAGAGATACTTGTAAACCGTGGAAACGCGGAGAGGGTGAGCTAGATGAAGGTATACGCCGTCAGCGGATCCATAGTGAGGTCGAACCTCGAGAGTATACAGGAACTGGCTGAGGCGTTTCCGGAGGATGAACAAAACGTCGTCATCACCGGTGCCGGAGGCCTGAACAGATATCAGAAGGCTCTTGAGGCAAACAACGGCCAGAAAGACCTGGTTGGAATAAAGGCTACTAGGCTTCACGCAAAGACCCTGGCGGTGGCGATGGATGCATACCCAACCGTTCCGGAGAGCCTCGAAAGCCTGCAGGAGGCGGTTGCAACCGGGAAGGACGTTGTCATGGGCGGCCTCGTACCAGGATACTCTACGGATGCCGTGGCGGCGACGGTCGCAGAGCTTCTCGAAGCGGAGATGTATATAGCCACGAACGTCGAGGGAATCTATACCGCGGATCCTGAGGAAAACCCTGAGGCCGAGGTTCTCGACGAGATTACCATAGAAGAGCTTCTGGAGAAGGTCTCAGGGGAAAATACTCCGGGCACGTACTCCATCGTGGATGAGTCTGCCGCAAGGATAATAGAGAGATCCGGGATAGAGGCAAGGGTGTTCCATGGCACCCCGGAAAACATCTCGGAGAACAGAGATGAGGCAGGCACACGGATACTGGCCGGGTCCGGTTCCTCCTGACCCTGTTTTAAAAGTTAAGTCGGGCTTACGAAGTTATGGTAAAGGTTCCAAAGGAACAGAGAAGGTACTGTCCGAACTGTGATGGACACACGGACCAGTCCGTGAAGGAAGTTACAAACCGTGCTACAGGCCAGATGAAGAAGAAACACAGGAAGAGACAGAGAAAGATAGACCATGGATACGGAAGCTTCCCATTCGAGGATCCCTCCAACCGCTCCAGAGGAGGCAGCAACCCGACCTCCAGCAACAAGGACCTGCAGTTTAACTGTACGGAGTGTGGCAAGTCATGGAAGCCAAACAACTCCATAAGAGCAGCAAAGTTCGAGATAGAGAGATAAAAGGTGATACAAGATGGCAAGTAACTTCATAAAGGCAGAATGTACAGAATGCGGAAACCAGCAGTCAATCTTTTCCAGACCTTCCGAGACCGTGGAATGTCTCGTATGCAGCAGCGTCCTGGCACGATCTACAGGCGGAGAGGCAGAGCTCGAGGCAGATGTAGTCGAGGAGCTTGAGGTCTAAGAAGTTTTCCCTGAACTCTGTCAACCATTTTAAAGACCGATACGTATCTTCTTCTCTATGAAGTGGTACAAAGACAGGCCTGATGAAGGAGACTTTGTCGTAGTCAAGATAACAGATATACAGGATAACTCGGCTTACGCAGAGCTGGAAAAGTACGAGGATCTAGAAGGGCTTATACATATCTCCGAGGTTTCACGTTCCTGGGTGCAGGATGTCGGCTCCGAGATAGATGAAGGTGAGAAGACTGTTGCACAGGTCCTGGAGTCGGATGACGGGTCCCTGAACCTTTCTCTGAAACGTGTAAACGATAAGAACAAGCGTGACGCCATGGAGAAATGGAAAAAGGAGAGGAAGGCCGAAAGCTTCCTTGAGGGTGTTTCCGAGAGGCTGGAGATGGATCTTGATGAGGTCTACGAGGAAATCGGCTTCCCGATGCAGAGGAAGTTCGGAACATCATTCCGCGGGTTCGAGATAAGTGAAGCCGAGGAAGGGAAGCTACTTGAGATACTCTCCGAGGAACAGGTAGAGGCTGTCAAGGAGGTTGCCCGTGAAAAGATCACGATGAGACAGGAGAAGCTTGAAGGCACCATGGAGATGAGCTTCCCGCAGGAAGACGGCGTTGAGAGGATTAAAAGCTCTCTGTCCGGAGTTCAGGAAGACGGTGTCGAGGTTAACTATCTGTCTGCACCTGAGTACTCGATCACCGCCTGGGGAAGAACACAGGACCTCGCCAAGAAACGGATAGACG
>CAKZNU010000116.1 GCA_937132175.1 uncultured euryarchaeote | reverse complement strand
TGGAGACAAATATGTAGCAGCGAACAATCCTGATATCAGAAAGGTATGGGGAGATCTCTTGGAGGGACCATGGCTAGACCAGCTTGAGAAGTGACTATATACTGCATTAGACGATATACTCTCCGAATAAGAGTGCTTTTTCCCCGAGTACAGTCGCCAACCAGCTATCGAGGATCTTTTGATCATCCGAGCCAACGTTTTCTTGAAGCTACTGCCACATAAACGGTTTAAAACTCGTCGCATAACCGTAGATCAATGAAATACGCAAGGGCCGGATTTATACTGTTTTTCGTAGCCTTGACCACCTCGTTTGTCTCAGCTGAACACTCACGGAGTCAAGGCATTCCTGACAGGTGCGAGAAACAGGACCTCTGTGTGGAAAACGCCTTCATCGACGTCAACATCACGGATGAAGCTGGGACTATAAGTCCTGGTCAGTCGGCCTCAGTTACCGCAGAGCTGGATGCATACGCCACGGCGAGAGACGACATTGTCTACGGTGTAATAGGGACAGGCTCCGGCGAGGTGATTGCACTGGACAGGATGCCGTCACTTGGAAGCGGCACCCTGAAGGTTGAAACTCTGGCGGGAAGTAAGTACGCTGGCAAGGATCTCTATTTCAGCGTACACTGGGTTGTAAGTAGAGAAGCCGCCAGACAGGACTTCGATCTCAAAAACGCCGTAAAGGTTGGTGAGGTTTCAGATTACAGAGGACCGGATCGTCAGTACTTTCCGGAAGAGAAACCTGATCTGCCTTCCAGAGAAAGTAAGGCCGGGTCTGCAAGAGAAGACATAAAACAGCAAATGCCATATACTTCAGAGCCTCCAAGTATCGATGCTATGGCTTTCTACAGCTCTCCAGAAGGTATCCTGTACTTGATGTATAAGACATTTTACTGATGCAGACCATTGAGATTATCACCTTTTCCCTTGAATATGCTATATACAACTTTTACTGTACATGATTACTTCATGGATGATCTCTGGACTGTAACTGAAACCCCGGTAGGATATGGCA
>CAKZNU010000115.1 GCA_937132175.1 uncultured euryarchaeote | reverse complement strand
GTACTCAATCTCCATTCTATATGTTTTGTTTCCCGATAGTTACATATCTATTTGGTCTTGTTTCCCCGTGGACTGTATTAACGTTTTCCGTTCAGTACGTTGATGGTTCCGTAAATCGGGGCCGTTTCCAATAGTCCCGCTGAAAGACTGTGGGGCGGGTCGGGTCTGGAAGCTCACCTTTCAAGGTGTAAGCCGGTGTAAGCCGTGTTGAACGCTTCGATCCACCCTCTGGTTTTTCACGTGTCACGGTCTGTGTCGTGTCTATGGCCCTGTCAGTGCCATGTCGTACCATGTATCTATCTTTTCCAGGTTTGCTTCTGAAGGTTCGTGACCCGATTCTTCTTCGTAGACCTGGGTTCCGACGGCTGCTCCTGCGGTATTTACTGCGGCCTCGGCGGCTTTCGGCCCGTAGCCTCCTCCACCCATTACGACTACCGGTGCATCGGTTTTCTCCATTACCTGCCTGTCCCTCCTGTAGATTTCGTTAAGGTCCAGATTGAGCTCTCCGAGGCTATCCTGATGGTGGACATCTCTTCCTGCCTGGTACAGCACGAGATCGGGATCCGAGTCTTCCATGACCTCTCCAAGCGCTTCCTCCAGCAAAGAGTTGTATACCTCGCCTGTCACTCCATCAGGGAGAGGATAGTTGAACACGGTACCTCTTCCTTCCCCAGAACCTGTGTAGTCTTTCCAAACCGAATAGCTCCGGGTCCTGATCCAGCTCGTAGATTTCGATGCGGTCCCTGTAATCCTCTCCTTCCTCTTCGTAGAGTCTTTCTAGAACTTCGAGCTTTAGATTCTGAGCCGCCACCCCGAAGGAACTTCCGACGTCCAAGATTCTGTACTTATCTCCTGGATCTACGGATTCATAGACATCAGAAGCTACATCTTCAGCTATATCCTCATACCTCTCTATATCCGTATTGCTGTTTCTCTTGACCGTGTAGTCGTTTACCTTATCGCCATGGCCTACCCCGTATGTGTTCCTGATTTGGTAGCCTCTGTTCTTCTGCGTCTCACCGTTCACTCTTGCGGCCTTTTCTATCCTCTCCCTTTCTTCTTCCAGCCATTTGGAAAACCCATCCTCCTCTGTTACCATATGGTCACTAATTCCGGAGAAAGGGTTTTGTATCTGTCCTTGTGTAGATGATGATCGATCAGACTCTGTCTGAGGCCTCTGTCACTGTCCTTGTGATAGAGACTCTGGCTCTGTGTTCTGTACTATCTTCCTGACTTTTTCCGGGTCGGCGGTCGTCTCTATGTTTACCTCAGGTTTTTCTACAGGTTCTCCTATCCTGTTGGTGAGGCGACAGCTCGCGAACTCTCCGGTTTCCCGGTGGATTTCTTCCGAGAGTCTGTGTGCCTTGACCTGGTTGATCTTTCCGACGTGGGTTATCGGGTTCTTTCCGGACCATGCTTCAAGACTCATTGAGCGTCCAGGGGTGATGAGTCCGTTGTAACGGTTGCCTCTTCCGACGCTGCCGTCGTCCCCGTTTTCAGCGGAGGTTCCGGTCTCCGTGAGGTAGACCGAGTCCCCGGAATCCGCCATGTTCACGTAGATCTCTGTCTCCTGGAAGTATCTCTCGGCTTTTTCCCGTGCCCTGGTTTCTACCTCGGAGGTGAAGTCCCTGTACTCTTTCATGTTTTGCAGTCTGCGGGCGATGGCTGCGGCTGCAACCGTAACGTCTACGTCTTCTCCGGTTCGACGGACCATTATCTTGATATCTTCTCCTGCCTCAGGCATCTCTAGTATTTCCTCTTCAAGCTCCAGAGCCAGTTCTTCTGCGTCACTTAGTGGGTGGTGTCCGACGCCGAAGCTTGTATCGTTTGAAAGTTTCTGTCCGCGGTCGTAGACGTCTTCCAGATCGGTCGATGTCTCTCCGATCCTTGAATCTACCTCGAGGTGTTTCGGTTCCAGTACCTTGAAGTTTTCCGCGATGAACTCTCTGGCGGCTTCCTCCGCTATCTCATCGACCGGG
>CAKZNU010000114.1 GCA_937132175.1 uncultured euryarchaeote | reverse complement strand
TTCCGTACGGACCTAGACCCGGAAAAAGAGGAAGGACCAAGATCTGCAGTTGAGAACATAGTCGAGGATACTGTTGTCAGAACTGCATATGATCCAGCGAAGAATCTTGGAGAGATAGATTCGCGGATAAGAGGATTTCTCAGGGAAGAAGGCCGGATTCCACGGGAAGAAGATTTCATTGAAGATCCTAGACTGCCAATGAGTGTCCTTCTTGAAAATACAAATTACAGGTTCGCTCACAAAGACGTCATCGCAGTACTTGAGGACTGGGATCTTCCGGAGACAGAAAGCTACGACCGGGCTATTCTGTCCGACCTCTTTCTGAAGAATGAAGGATTCAGGCCTGAGGAAAGAGAACTCTTCAGGTACGTATATTCCGAGGCTAAAGACCATGAAAGCACCTTCAACAGGAATAAGCTCAATCTTGATGACCCCAAACCAACAATTATAGAGGACTTGGCAGAAAGACTAGGATCCTCAAAAGAAACCTGGGAGCTGGATGGATGGGACGGCCTGTATGACAGAGAGACGGTGAGAAAGGATATGGACAGCTATCTCGAGGACGCAGGTATAGATTATTCCCAGGGATGGGTGAGGTACCTGAATGAACACTTCGACTAGGACTAACCTCGTACGATGATTTAAATACTACAATGCATAAGTTATGCATCATAGTGATGTTTGATGCCAGAAGCACCAGTAACACGTGAAGAAATAGAGAACGCACCGATAAAAGCAAAGGTAAGAGCAGGCGAAGAGGTTGTAAAACGTGCCCTGGAGGAGTACAATCCCTCTGACACCGTAATCGGGTTTACGGGAGGAAAGGATTCCACTCTAACTGCCTGGCTTGTGAAACGTGTCTGTGAGGAACACGATATCGAGAAGCCGAGGTTTATGTTTGTGGATCATGGCCAGCACTTCGACGAGCTGGAGGGTTACGTCGAGAGGCTTGCCGAAAACTGGGGCTTCGAGGTTGTCACCGCAAGAAACGACGACCTGATTGAGAAGGCAGATGAGCCTGAGGACATGGTTCCTGTCCAAGAGCTAAACGATACCAACCAGGAGGAAGCCGCAAGAATAGACGAAGACATGGAAGAGGTTCCATGGCTGATGGATACGGAGGCCGGAAACCATCTGCTGAAGACTGTGCCGATGAACCAGCTTCTACGTGAAGAAGGAATTGAGGCCGTGATCAACGGCGTCAGGTGGGACGAACACGAATCCAGAGGGGACGAGGACTTTTACTCTCCACGTGACACCCCGGACCATATGCGTGTCCATCCAATCCTGCAGTTGACGGAACGTGACGTCTGGGACGTTTCCTGGTTCCACATGGTTCCGGATATTACCGGCGTGGAGTTCGAGGAGTATCCCGAGACCGAGTCAGACATGCCCGGAGACCTCTCCAAGGAGGATGTGCCTATATCGCCGAAGTACTGGGCAGGCTTTCGCTCGCTCGGCTCAGAGGTTTCCACGGACAAGTCCGATGAGATTCCTGCATGGCTTCAGGACGTCGAAAACACCAAGGAACGCGCGGGAAGAGCACAGAATAAGGACGACGAAGAGATCATGAACAGGCTAAGGGAGTTAGGCTACATGTAAACTAGCTTCCTGGCAAAAGCTTTCCCATCTCTCTTTTCTCTTAAGGACTCTGATAGCTCCGGTACTGGTCTAGGTTGATCAGGAGTTCAACGTCACCGAGTACGTCGTGGAAAGACATGAGGGAGACTTGTTAGAGCCGTACAGACAGAGGTATAATAGGGAAAACTTCGATCAGGAGTTTGTCCACAGGAGATCGGAGTACGACTTTTCTGACATACCGTAGATATTTTTCACAGGACTGTTTTTATTGGTTGAGGCTATGGCTACGTCATGGAAGTTTCGGTTGTCATACCGACCTACAATGAGATAGAGAATATCAAGCCTCTGGTAGAGGATATAGCGGATCAGCTTGAGGAAAGAAGCTTTGAGATAATCGTGGTAGACGATGACTCTCCCGACGGAACCGCGGAGAAAGTGAGTAACCTGCAGGAGTCCTGGGGTTTCCTCAGGCTTGTGGAACGCAAAAAGATGTCGGGTATAGGCTCTGCACACAGGAGAGGCTTCCGTGAGGCCGAGGGAGACCTCGTAGTACAGATGGATGCAGATTTCTCACATCCTCCAAGGTATATTCCTGATCTGATAGATGCAGTTGAGGCCGGTGCAGACGTCGCGGTCGGCTCCAGGTACGTCGAGGATGGTGACCGCCAGGACCCGTTGCATAGAAGAGTATTTCCTCTGATAGGAAGCTACCTGTACAGGTACGGGCTCGGCTTCCCGGTGAAAGACTTTACCTCCGGCTTCAAGGCGTACAGAAAAGAGGTCCTGGAAGAGGATATGGATAACTCCCTGCCGGACGGTTTCCACTTTCAGGCAGCCTCCCTGCTGAGAATCGTGGAAGATGGCTACGATGTCAGGGAGGTTCCGATAGAGTTCGAGGAAAGACGTGCCGGAGATCCGAAGTACAGTCATATGGATCTGGTGAAAAACGCCGGCTTCTTCGGTAAGAAGTTTCTGGAGAGGAACTCGAAACCGATAAAGTTCGGGGCCGTAGGAGCCACAGGAGTCGCTGTTAATACATCCATACTCTTTGCACTGACGGAGATCTATGACCTCTTTTACCTTTTCTCATCGGCGGTAGCGGTCGAGACCTCAATAATCTGGAACTTTCTCCTGAATGACTACTGGACGTTCGCTTCCAGCGGTGAAGACTCCCTGAGATCAAAGCTCACAAGGCTGGGGAAGTTTAACTCGGTTTCGCTGCTAGGTCTGGGTATAAACCTCTCAGTACTTTACGTGCTGACGGAGTTCGCAGGAATATACTACCTCATATCAAACATCCTGGCTATCATGGCAGTCTTTATCTGGAACTACATCGGAAACGTTGCCTGGACATGGCCAGAATAGATTGTCAGTCTGTAACCGATTTATAGAGGTTCTTGATGCTGTAGACTTCTCTAATATCCATACCGTATTTTTCCTGCGTGATGTTGTCTAGAGACATCTGGAAGGGACGGTACTCTACGTCCTGTGTCGCCAGCACTCCCAGGTAGAAGACGTTTTTCTCTACCACCCTGCGGTACATCGTGGTATTTCCCTGTCCTTCCGGAACGTAGAAGGTATCTATACCGTTTTCTCCGGCGGTGTATGCTTTCTCCAGTACGCCTCCCACTCTTCCGACCCTTCCGTCCGGTCTGATGGTTCCCGTTACAGCTATATCTTCGGGCAGTTTCTCTCCGTCCAGTGCAGCTGCTGTTGCAAGTGTCATGGCTGCTCCGGCAGATCTGCCACCTACCAGGCCTCCTTCGATGTCGAATGAGTAAGTTACGTCAGTACTGCGGAGACTTTTCCCGGTCATCTCCTGTGCAACGGATCTTGATATCTCGGCTGATACCTGTGTGTCCGCTCTGATAAATGGAGAAGTTTCTACAAACGTTTCGCCGGTTCCAGGCTCCAGACTTGCCGTTACTGTTCCGGTAACCCCTTCCCCACTCTCATTTACAGCTACGACAGGTGTAGAAGCCTCTGAGGCTCCGTTAAAGATGTCTCCACCTGTCGGCAGAGTGAACAGTAAAACCACGATCGCGAACCCTGCTATTATCGCTGTTACCTGTTCTCTGTAGCTCATTGTCTTCCCTCCAGCAGCTCTCTGGTGGTTTTCCTGACAGACTCCTTTGAGTTGTGCCGTGGCTCCCAACCTGTAGAGACCAGCTTCTCTATCTCAAGTCTCATCTCCGGTACGTCTCCGTCCCAGCCTTTCTCTCCGCCGGTGTACTCGTATACAGGATTCAGCCCCATCTCATCTGCGATCACGTCTGCTATCCCGTCTACGTCTATGGAGTCCCGGCTGCCGACGTTAAAGACGGTCTTATCGGAGCGCCATGCTGCCAGGATGCCATCGACCGTATCCTCTATGTGCAGGTAGCTCTTTCTCTGTTTTCCGTTCCCCAGAATCTCCAGTCTCTCAGGGTTTTCCTGAAGTTTATGTATAAAGTCATATATTACGCCTTTACGGTTTCTCCCGCCTACTATGTTTGCGAGACGTACAACGGTCAGATTTATGTCGAAGATCTGCTGGTAGACCTGGCACATGTGTTCTCCCCCGGCCTTTGTTGCACCGTACATCGAGATCGGATCAAGGTTGGCGTCTTCCGGTGTCGGGATCTCAGTTTCCTCGCCGTAAACCACCGAGGAAGAGGCAAATACCAGTTCCTCTACGCCGGCTTCCTCACAGGCCTCAAGAACGTTTTTCGTTCCTTTTAGGTTTTCATCAAAGTCTTTCTGCCGGTTCTCCGGGAAGGTATTTACCTTTGGGTTTGCGGCGAAGTGAAAGACTGCGTCCGCGTCCTGGAATGCCTCCTCAAGATTATCGTGTTTTATATCTGCCTCCACCATCTCCATGTCTTCCGAGATGTTTTCTTCCGTGCCCGAGGAGAGGTTATCGAGTACCGTGACTTCGTGACTTTCCTGAAGCTTTTCTGCCAGCCTTGAGCCTATGAATCCTGCTCCGCCCGTAACTACAACCTTCATACTTTATTCTGTGGATCGGGAGTAATTAAAGTATAGAGGCATAAGTACAAGATATGTCGAAGAAGAGGGTTTCACTTACTCTCGAGGAAGGTCTCGTCTCCAGGCTGGATGCGGAGGCGGATCAAAACTCGGTTAACCGTTCACAGCAGGTAGAGATGATTATAGACAGGTTCTTTGAGGGACGTTCGGTCTCGAAGGCAGTGGTTTTCTGCGGAGGTAAGGATACAGAGGTAATGCAGGAGTACAGAGCCAGACCGGTCCTGGAACACGTGATAAGTCACCTTGCCTCGGAGGAGATCCGGGAGGTCTACCTTCTGTGTGGCCGAAACGAGGAGGACATCTGTTCCCGACTAGGCGAATCCGTAGAGGGCGTCGATCTAACATATGTCTCCGAGGACAGCCCTGAGGGAACCGCTGCGGCCCTGGAGAAGATAAAAGACGAGATCAACGAGACCTTTGTTGCGGTAAACGGCCATGTACTGACAGATGTCGACCTCGAGGAGATGGTGAGGGTACACAGGGAGGAAGAGAGACTATGCACTATGGCTCTCACAAGCGTGGAGGATCCTGAAGGTTATGGTGTTGCACGTCTGAAGGGAAGAGAGATCAAGGGCTTCGAGGAGAAGCCGGACAGAGCCCTCTCACGTCTCATCAACGCCGGAACATATGTTTTCGATCCGGAGATCTTCTCCAGGCTGGACGAGAACTCTCTGGAAGACGTATTTGAGGATCTGGCTGACACCGGAGAGCTCTCAGGCTACATCTACGGCGGAAAATGGGAGTACGTCTCCGGAAGTTCTGACTGAGAACCTCTGCTTGTGGTTTACGGGCCTGTTCGGGCTCCGATCCATACTTAGATAAAGGAGTGGGATTATTTTTCAAACATGGAAAAGGCTCTTGTGACTGGTGGCGCAGGATTTATTGGCTCAAACATTGTCGAGGAACTTGCTGACAGAGATGTAGAGGTCGTGGTTCTTGATGACCTGTATCTAGGAAGCAGGGAAAACGTGCCGGCGGACGGCTCCGTCAAGTTTGTTGAGGGCTCGGTCATGGACGAAGATACTGTTAGAGATGCGGTTGAAGGCTGTGATACAGTTTTCCACCAGGCAGCTCGTTCATCGAGCCCGATGCATATGGATAATCCGCAGAAAGGAGCAGAGGTAAACATCGTCGGGTTCGTGAACACCATGGAGGCGGCCGTCGATGAAGGTGTAGAGAAGGTGGTCTATGCCTCTACCAGCTCGATGTACGGAAGCGTTCAGCCTCCGCATGAAGAGGAGTCAGGCGAGGTCCCTACAAACCTGTACAGTGCCTCGAAGATGGCACGTGAGAGATATGCACAGGCTTACTCGTACAACGACAGGATTCAGACTACCGGTCTACGTTACTTCTCGGTATACGGACCTCATGAAAGAGCAAAAGGCGAGTACGCAAACGTTATCACCCAGTTCCTCTGGAAGATGATGGACGGTGAGTCCCCGGTTATCTGGGGTGAAGGTGAACAGAGCAGGGACTTTACCTTCGTCAAGGACATCGTCAAGGCAAACATGCTGGCTGCGGAAAGAAAGGAAGAGACCGACGGAAGATTCTACAATATAGGCACAGGCAAGGATACAAGCTTCAACACCGTGGTAGAGGGTCTGAACAGTGAGCTGGGTACAGATATAGAGCCGGAACACGTTGAGAACCCGCGTGATAAGTACGTCCAGACCACGAAGGCGGATTTCTCACGGGCCCGAGAAGAGCTTGGTTACTCGCCTGATTACTCCTTTGAGGAGGGTCTGAGGAGAACCGTTGAGTACTACAGAGGGTAGCTATAAGAGAATTTACCTCTGAACTTTGAACATGGGAAATATCGATAAGCCCTGGGGATACGAGGAACAGGTCCTTATGACCCAGGTTGACGTCGGGGAACAGACCGGTATTCTTGCCATAAGAAAACTGGTTATAGACGCAGACGAGATGACGTCTTACTCCTACCATGAGACACAGGCAGACATCATGTACCTTGAGGAAGGAAACGTTACCGTCAGACACGAAGATGACATGAAGGCACTTGAGAAAGGAAGCGCCATGGTCATCAGGTCCGGCGAGAAACACCAGATTCAGAACATAGATGACTCTGTAGCAGAGGTTCTCGAGATCTCGTTCCCGTACGTTCCCGGAGATATTGAAAGGGTTGAAGATCCTTACAGGGATGAAAGAGACTCAGAGGACTCCGAGAACTCCGAACAGGATCAGGCCGAGAACTGAGATCGCTGCCTCGATACCCATGAGGCTGTAAGTGATCTGTTTTTCTGTGAAGCCTCTGTGCATGAAGACGTGTGTAAGTGAGTAGATCCTGTCGTGGAATGAATCAAGTGATCCATCTTCTCTGAGCTTACCCCAGCTTCTAGCGTTGAAGCCGCTTCTAAGCTTGAGGAAAAACTCCAGTATCCATGGAGTGAAGATGAATACGCCGAACTTCTCCATGTTTCCTGCCACTATCGCCGCGAACATTGCTGCACCGGAGAGGTACGTAAGTGAGTCTCCCGGCAGGATCTTGGCAGGGTACCTGTTGTACAGGAAAAACGCCAGCAGAGAGGATGAAAGGCTCCAGGCAATCAGCGCTGCCTCAGTCTCCCCGTTCATCAGTGCGAATACTCCAAGTGCGGTCGATGCAACCAGACTCATTCCTGTGGAGAGACCGTTGGTTCCTGCAAGCATGTTCACAACGTTTGATACAAACAGGAGTCCGAGAGGCAAAAGTGCGAGAGGATAGATCAGACCCCAGTTGACCGTACCGATCACAGGGAAGGTCATCGACCATGATCCCGCCCCAACTGCTATCAACGGTAAAACAGCCGGTAAAACAAAAAGCATCTTTGCATTCTGTGCCAGTCCCTCCCTGTGTACATCTTCGTCTTCCTTCTCATCGAGAAACCATATCCTCAGTCTTTCAAGACTGATCTGCGGGCGCCTCATCCTCGTGGACTCTCCCAGCTCCATACGGAACTCATCTATCTCGACCTCCTCCCGGATGTACTTCTCAAGGTTGATGTGGATGTCATCTATCATCCCGATCAGGGCGATAACCGAGACGGAAGAGAGGGACGCAAGTACAAGAGATATATCGATTCCCGAGCTCTTTGTCAGAGAGTAAAAACCCAGATAGGTGGTTACAGAGATCATGAACCCGAAGACGACTCCGATTCCTCCGGAGGTAGCGAGCTTTGGCTTTTCCTCTTTCTGCTGGTCTATCCCGTATATTCCCGAGCTCAGCAGATACTTCTCCAGATAGGGTGTCCCTATCAGTACGGTAAGGAAGCCTGCAAGCAGGGAGGCACCGAGCAGGATCATCGGTCTACTTCCCAGACCTTCACGTAGTCGTTCGATGCCTCAGGGATTTTCTCAGCCCATGGAAGCTCCGAGCCGTCTCCAAGGTAGAGCTCTACAAAGGTCGAGTCCGAGATTGACTTCGGTACCAGGGCAAGACGGGCTGGCTGCCGGGTCGGCAAGGCCCTCTCCAGACTGTAGTAAGGATCCTGCGCCACACAGTAAGGTACCTGTGAGTCGACGTCGAAGGTCTTTTTACCGTCCTCTGTGATGACGCAGTCTATGGTTCCCCTGAAGTTTCCACGTCTTGTTCTCTGGCTGAAGCTTGGGGCTCCGCTGATCTCTACGCTTCTGTTCGTGATGTTGATCGGCAGACCTATGCTTACTCCACGTGAGCTGTATCTCACTACAGTTGTGTTTCCGCTCTGGCTTACCGCTGAGCGAGTGTTTCCGGGCGTGCTGATTGAGTTGATTCCCTGTGGATCGTCCTTGGTCTCGTTAGGTAGCTGTGCCGCCCTGTTTGAGATGGTTGATACTGCTGAGTACTTACCTATCATCGTGTTATCCAACAGGATGTAGTCAACCGAGTGTTTCTCCAGGAAGTTATCGATTCCCGGCGTGTTCAGGGGATCTGAGCTTGTGAGGAAGTCAGCCAGAGGCATGTTGACCGCTCTCTCGCTGCCTTGGGTGTAGTAACCGGCGTTTTTCCCGTTAGCAATGGACGGTCTCCTCCCGATAGACTCCAGGTGGTACCCGTAGTCCCACCACGACATGACCGCTGATCCAGGAGGAGTCTCCTCCTCCAGATAGGTCAGGCTGCGGTCCCACGCCTGGTTTGGGGATCCTGTGATGCCTACAGAGCTGGGATCTCCAGGAACTCCGGCAGCATTAACGTATGCTGCTGAAACGTTGGTCACGACGAGCAGAGCCATCACCAATCCGGAGGCTACAAGCCTAACCCTGTCGATGTTTTCAAACTCCGTGAATCTGGTTAGGTCAACTCCCTGTGCAGCTTCAAATATCCTTGCAAGTCCGTGCCCGGCTACCAGAGCCACCGAGAAGGACGAGAGGAAGATTAGCCGGCTCCTGAGCAGTGCCGCAAACAGGTTAGAGGCTACAAACAGCAGTGGAAGAACTGCGTACCAGTCTGTCCTGAGTCCCATGTCTCCCTCCAGAAGATCCCCGAAGTACGCGGAGACCGAGATCCCGAGCGAGGCCACAAGAGGAGGAAGAATCATAGAGATCAACTGTCCGCTTCCAAGAAGCAGCATGACGTTTAATACGGCTCCTGATCCCGAGAGTAAGGCTGTAAATCTGAAGCAGCCGTCTTCATCCAGGAACCTGTTGAAAGCCACGAATCCCGCAACCATCACGACTGCGCCTGCAACCCCGATGATCGCACTCTGTATGAAGAATCCTGTCACGGCCAGAGACCATCCTGTTACTGCAGCCATGAACCCGGAGGTATACGTAGTGTAGCTTATCTCTCCGCCTATCAGGCCGTACTTCTTCATCAGTACCAGTGTTACGGCACCTCCCAGAAACCCTGCTCCTACCATCATCAGAGGGAAGGTTCCGACGAAGTTTGCTGCAGTTCCAAGCCCCTGGTTTATGCCTCCTGCTGCGGTAGCCCCGAGGCTGGAGATTACCTGTGCTGCTGACGGCGCTTGGTTCTCTGCTACAGTTGAACCGATCACTCCGCCTCCTGCAGCGTTGAAAGCCTTGTCCATTATCGTTGTGAATATCTTTGAGAGGTAAGGCAGGAAGAGCGGAGAAAGAATCAGTGCGAAGACTCCTGCTACCGAGGCTCCGGGCACGAAGTACTTCAGACGGTCCTGTGAGACAAGCTCCAGCTCCTCCACCAGGTATCTTGCCCACAGCACGCCGAGAAGTCCCATGTTCGCCACGAAAAGTGTTCCTGTAAGGCTGAAAGTGTTTTGATCGATGCCGTAGGCTGCGAGACCTCCTATCAGAACCGTCGGCGTGTATGCGACCAGAAGCTCCTGTACCTCCTCGTTGATGAAGATCAGAGAGCCTACCGTCAGAGGCAGAAGCAGCCACATCATCTGTGAACCACCCCAGGAAATCGTGAAAAATGCCAGTGAAAGGCCAGAAAGTACTCCCGAAGCCCTACTAGTTCTTCTCCATGCACGGGTGAAGAAGTAAAGCGTTGTCATCATGAAGAAGGTTCCGATAGGTTCCTTCTCGAAGAATCCTGCCGAAGACCTCCTCAGGACTCCAGGAGTGACCGCGAGGAAGAAGGCAGCTGCTGCACCGGTTTTCCTGTCGAGAGCCTCCTTGCCGAAGAAATACATTGCAACAGTCGATAGAGCTCCCATCAGCGCCGGGTAAAACTGCGCCCATTCCAGGAAGGAAGGGAAAAACAGGCTGGCGCCTCCCCACCACATCAGGGCAGGGAAGAATATACCTCCTATGTCGTTGAAAAACGTTGGGTTGTTGTACGGGAAGTAAAACAGGAAGTCGGTCGGAGGCAGGGATCCGGTGTATGCCAGGTGCTGGGCGTTACGGAACAGTACGTAAGGGTCAAGTGCCTGCAGGTACTGCATCCCCTGTTCTGGCAGATACCTTATGTACAGAGCCAGCAGGAAGATTCCTGCAACAGTATAGACCGGCCAGCGAGCCTTTAGACTTTCCTTGCCTGTGTACTCAGATACCTTCTCCCTGAGTTCTTCTGCGTTCATGTTATACTTTTGGGCTCTAAGGGTTTTTTATCATAGGGCCGGGTCAGACATTTCTTAGCTAAATTAGGAGAACCTCTGACCGGGATGGTTTAAAATGTTCACACCGCCGGTTTTCTCTCAGTGAACCTAGAGTCGAAGTTCAAGGAGATGATGGAGGACTATGACAGGTATGCATGGATTCCTGTTGGTCTTCTGGTGCTGTCCTTTGTGATGATGGGTGCCGGATACATGCAGAACGGGAAGGTGCTTCAGCTTGGACAGGACTTCACAGGAGGAACCACCGTACGGCTGAACATGACTCAGGACTTCGATACCGCTCAGGTCGACCAGATATTTTCTTCCGAGGGACAGCAGGGATCAAGCTCGATAAGGATAGACTCAGGGGAAACAAGCGTACTTGAGGTAACAGTGCCTCCTCCAAAACTCAACAGGTCTCAAATCCTGAATATAATGAACTCTAACTCGGTGAGAAGCTACTCTTTGGATGATGCAGACGTTCTGAGCCTGAACTTCTCCAAAAAGGAGCTAGCGGAAACCCTGAGGACGATAGCTACTTGGACATTCATACTTGCATTCACGATAATGAGCCTCGTAATCTTTACCTCCTTCCGTGACTTGGTTCCGAGTGCGGCAGTGATATTTGCGGCAGGAGCGGACGTGATCTTCTCTGTAGGAGTAATGTCTCTTGTCGGTATCCCGCTTACGCCCGGATCTCTTTCCGCTCTTTTGATGCTTATCGGGTACAGCGTCGATACGGATATTGTACTGTCCTCGAGGGTCCTCAAACAGAAGAGAGGCTCACTTGAGGACAGGATGTGGAGTGCGGCAAAAACAGGGGTCACGATGAGTTCCGGCGGGGTAGCAGGCTTCACGATACTTTATCTCGTGTCTGTTGCTATCGTAGGTCCTTCGACCCTTTCAATGGTAGCTTCGGTGATGGTTATAGGGCTTCTGGCCGATATGCCCTTTACATGGTTTGGAAATGCATACATTCTGCAGAAGTATCAGAGAGACGAGCTTGGAGTTGAGGAAAAGATTGATGAATACGCTGACAGGGTGAATATATGGAACTAAAGTCTCTGGCGAAGGAATGGCGTATCTGGATTCTTGCTGTAGTACTTGGTATATCTGTAGTGAGCCTAGGGCCTACACCGCAGGATACAAACAACGACGGAGCATTTGATACGTATTCACTTACAGGGCTCAACGGCAGCATGGGTATAGACTTTACCGGGGGATCCCAGCTTACACTGAAGGTTCAGAACAACCAGTCAGAACAGGTTGCATCGACCGTCGCCAACATACTTGAGGAAAGAATCGGTACACTGGGTCTTGGCGGATCCGTAACCACCAGGGATGTGGGGGGAGAGCCCAGGATATCGGTTACTACACCCGTCACGAATACCTCGAGGGTGGCAGAGCTTATCGCACAGGAAGGTTCCTTCCGTGCCGATATGCCTTTCATCGTCAGGAACTCCAAGGAGATTACCGTAAAAGACACCTACAGCTTTTCGAGGGAAAACGGTTCCGTGATGGTTTCACAGGGAAACCAGACCTTATCCACTCTGGATCCGGGAGAGTCCGTTGAGGCCGGCGACACAAGGTTTTTCTACCTGGAGGATGAGGGAGAGACAAGCCTGATGTCGGTCCGTGTCTACGACAATCAGGACATCCAGGGTGTACGACGGTCTGCACAGATGGGCTACGGTGTCTCGGGCTCTCCACAGAGTGGATTCGAGGCAACGATCCCTCTTACAATCAGTATTGACGCAGAACAGAGGATGAAGGATGTAGCACAGAACTACCGTTCAAGCCGTGGTACTCTGGTCATGGAGGACGGCAGGACAGCCAACCTAACGATCTATATCGACAGCGAGGAGATTACAGCCTTCAGCGTCTCGGACTTCTTCAGAAGCTCGACAACCAGGAACCCGACTATAAACCTAAACGGTGACAGTGCAGACGATCTCAGGACACGGATGAAACGGGTTGAAGGGTATCTCGAGTCGGGCAACCTGCCTGAGCCGGTCGAGGTTGTGGGCAGACAGACCATCTCCAGCAATATCGGAGGCCAGTTCATGACGGCATCGGTGCTTTCGATTATCGGTGCCTTGATCGCCGTAGGGTTTATCGTCTTCCTCAGGTACAGGAATCCAAGGCTTGTACTGCCGATAGTTTTCACAGGGGCTTCAGAGGTCTTTGTTTTGATCGGGTTATGGTTCACGAACTTTGCGACCCTGACTCTTTCGGCAGTCGCCGGAATAATCGCTGCGGTAGGAACCGGCGTCGACGACCAGATAATCATAGCAGATGAGTCCGAAGAGGAACAGGTAAAGGACTGGACACAGAAAATGAAGACAGCGTTTTTCGTAATATTTACGTCCGCCGCCTCTACCATAGGAGCAATGATTCCGATCCTGTCTCCAAACCTCTCTACTACGCTCATCGGCGCAGGATCAATTGCCTTACTGACGTATAACTTCTATACAGACAGGTCAAACAGCCACTACGTTGCAGCAGGCATCCTCGGACTTACGGTAGCGTTTGCCTCATCGACGTTTAACCTGACGCCACTGGAGTCGATAAAGGAGTTTGCCACAACCACAATAGTAGGTATACTTGTCGGAATATCGGTTACACGGCCGGCGTTTGCGAAGGTACTTGAGAGCATGGAGAAGTAGAAAAAAGACAAGATATTGAGAAATCGAAGTCCGAGTTTTGGGAGGTCTATCTAAGCTCCATGATCGCGTCTGCAGGATCCTCGGCCTCCATCAACGTCTCTCTGGCCTCCTGTTTGGACGCATCCGTCTTCTCCCTGACAAGCTCTATGTCTTCCTCGTTTACCTCTGGCTGGGAGTCTTTTTCCTCTCTGCTGTACTTTCCTTCCAGCTGGAACATTTCTTTACCCTGTGCATCTATCTTCGATACTGACGGTGACGTAAAGACGATCTTTTCATCACCTATATGTATCTCGACCCTGTCTGCATCGAGTTCATCCATGTCCACTCCCATCTGCTTCATCATCTTCGCCATGTCTTTTCCGCCAAACATACCTACCAAGTTGTGAACCATCTTTTTTCAAATCGGGTGTCGAATAGGCAAGTATTACAGGTATTGATCTGCTGGCGGCAGCCTTCCTCGTGGGTATCCTCTGTGGCACCTTTACAGGTCTTGTGCCTGGCATCCATCCAAACACGGTTATATTTACCTTGTTTCCCCTGTACCTCTCTTTCCAGGTTCCTCTGAGTGTGTTTGGAGTCTTTCTTGCGTCTCTTTCCGTGGTACATACTTTCCTGGACTTTCTGCCGGCTATCTTCGTCTCGGCTCCGGACGCCGATGCTGCCTTGACCTCCGTCTTCTCATCAGAGACCGTGAAGAATGGAAGAGGTCTGGAGGTGTACATGAAGACCGTCTATGGAGGAGCGTTAGGGGTAGTCTTTGCCCTGGCCCTAGGGTTACTCTCCTTCGTCTTCCTGAAGCCTCTTTATGCATTTCTGACCGGCATTATGCCCTTTATACTTCTGTTTTTCATCTTCTTTCTTGTGCTGGATTCCGGAGGGTTGAGCTCTCTCCCCCTGGCTTTTCTCTGCGGAGTCTTCGGAGTTGTCTCTCTTAACTCTGGTGTGAACCAGTCCTTTGTCTTTATACCGATGTTTTCAGGCCTCTTCGCGGTACCTGCTGTGTGGTCTGTGCTTTCCTCCGGCCGCGGTATACCTGAACAGAGATATCCAGAGGTATCTGTTTCGGAATGTCTGAGAGGTGGCCTACTAGGTACGGCATCCGGTTTTGTTACAGGCGTAATCCCGGGTGTAGGTGGTGCGGTCTCTGCCAGCTTTCTTGCGCCTCTCGCAGATCTGGACAGAGATGGTTTCGCAACCGCTCTCGGAGCGGTAAATACCACCGATATACTGTTTTCCCTAGTTTCACTTCATCTACTGGGAGCGTCTCGCTCCGGGCCTGCTGTAGCTCTGGAGATGGCGGGAACAGGTCCTGATCTTCTGGTTATCTTTGTGGCATCGGTGCTCGCTGCCGCGGTAACGGCACCTCTGACCTCTCTGGTGGCCAGGCGGTATCTCTGTCTATTGAGATCCGTTCCGGTAGAATATCTGCTTTCAGGCGTCCTCGTCTTTCTGGTAGGTGCTGTAGCTATTTTCACAGGGTTTCAGGGCCTCCTGATACTCGTGGCAGGATCTGCTCTTGGCTATGTCTCTCTGATTGAGGGGGACAGAAGGGTCTGTATGACGGTGCTTCTTGTGCCGGCTCTGATCTCGTATAGTTTTCCGGGTGCTTTATAATTCCGGAGTCAAATGCTGTTTTATGAACGAGAGGAAGGGCTTTTTGCTGGTTTTGCTTTCTTTTCTTGGCTTTGTGATGTACCTGATGATGGCTCCGTATCTCTCCTATATTGCGGGTGCTGCTATTCTGGCTTTCATGCTGAGGAAGCCGTATCACTTCCTGAGGGACAGAACCGGTCCGAATCTCTCTGCGGGTCTTCTTGTAACTCTTTCGGTGTTTCTGGCGGTGGTTCCGGTTCTCGGATTTAGCTCGGCTCTGGCCGAAGATGCCTCCGTCTTGGCTGGAGACATCAGAAACGGCTCCGTGGACTTCGGCTATGTCGAGTCTCTGGGAACTGAGCTTCTCGGCACGGATTTTGACCTGGAGGGGACGGCATCATCCACTATCCGCTCGGTCACACAGGCTCCTTTCAGCAGCTTTGCCGGAGTGGTCTCTATAGTTGCCAGTCTCTCTGTCGGCCTGCCTCTGATGCTTTTCCTGGAGTTTTACCTGATACGTGATGGATCCGATCTGGTTGAATGGGTGATAGAGTTTTCACCACTACCTGAGGACACCGAAAGAGAGCTCATACATGAGGTTTCACTTGCTATGTCTGCAGTTCTCAGAGGCCACATACTTGTGGCAGTGGCTCAGGGTGCAGTAGCAGGGCTGGGGCTTCTGGTCTTCGGCATAGAGGCCTGGGCTTTCTGGACCTTTGTGATGATACTTCTCTCCGTTATTCCTCTTGTAGGATCGGTACTCGTCTGGTTTCCTGCCGCAGTATACCTCTCCGTATCCGGAAACTCACAGGCAGGTATCCTGCTGGCCCTGTACGGTTTTACCGTAGTCACCCTCACAGATAACGTCCTGAGACCCTTCCTCGTTGAGAAAGGCTCGGACCTTAGTGTCGCTCTGATAGTCCTCGGTCTCTTCGGCGGCATAACCCTTATGGGACCTATAGGCATATTCATCGGTCCTGTAATACTTTCCCTGTTCAGGTCCGTTTCAAACGTATTTGTGGAAAACTACGAGGATCTCTAGCCGCCGACCTCATAAATGTTTGAACACATAAGATAACTACATGGTAACCTCGGTTTCGAAGCCTGCGGTGACCGCTGCTCTTCTCACTGCTCTTGTTGCCCTTCCCTCGGTCTCCGGAGACATCAACTACGGAACTCCGGAGCCTGAACCGGTTGTCGTAGACTCAGCATCCGATATAGAGGTAGATGTTAGGGTTCCTGAAGACGTGAATACGACGGCCGAGATCGAGAGACATGATGCCGTATACAGGTTTCGTCAGTCTCCGGAGATCCGCTATGAGGTATACGAGACTCCCGGTGCAACCCTGAAGTCTGTTCTGGAGGAAGACAGAAAGATATTCAGGCTGGAGACTCCTGCCTCTACGCTTGTACGCGGCCTGGATTCTTCACGAAAAGTCTTCAGGTTTACAGGTAGAGACAGGGAAGATGCGGTAGAGAGGATGAACTCGATGACCGAGGACCTTGAGGAGATGCGTCAGAGAGTTAAGAACAGGATTACCCCGGACCTGGATGTCAAGATAGTCAGGTCAGCGGCTGCAGACGTCTCTGAACGAGCTATTATAGAAAACCAGGACTCTAGGGAGATTAACCTTGCGTCCTGGACGTTGCGAAACGGCGAGGGAGACAAATACACCTTCGGTGAGAAGAGACTTGATCCAGACACGGTTCTCAGGGTTTATACTGCCTCGGAGTCCGAGATAAACGGTACGGAGCCGGCGGTCCACGGTACCGGTGTCGACTGGGATCAGGGCGACGATGAAGCATCTCTTTTCAACCCTGAAGACGTTCAGATAGCGGGGGATAGCTACTAGCTCACTCCACCTTCTCCAAGGTGCCTTTCAGCCGATACTTTTCATCGCCAAGAGCCTTCTCAAGCATAACTTCTTCCTCCCTCCTGACATACATCAAGTCATCAAAGACTCCGTCCATAACCTCTCTGTAGTCCAGACAGGAGACCAGACATGCAACCGGGTAAAGGTAGAGAAAAACCGTGAAGCTTGATCTGTTGAAGCCGTAAGCTGATGCCACCAGATATGCTATACCGGAAAAGGCCAGGCCTACCGCCAGGTTCTTCCGCCACTCCATGAGTTTCCACCTGGCGCCAAGACTTTTTGATCTTTCCCTGTATTCCATCTCTATGGTCGTTTACTATACCTGTCCGGACTGTGGCTACCAGCAAAGAAGCAAGGCCCAGAAACGTATAGAGTGCCACAAATGCGGCCGCAGTTACCTGAAGAGGGATGCAAAGAAGAGAAAGACGAAGGCGCCTAGAGAAGAGGAAACCGGATTCAAGAAATACAGCAGAAAGGAAGACTCAACAGAGTCTTGATAACATCGGGGAATCTTACAAGTACTGAGGCAGGGTATCAACAGTGAGACAAAAATTTATTGAGACGGAAGAGTTTAAGCTAGAGCTGACCCTCACCTGTGGACAGACCTTTTCCTGGCACAGGGTCTCCGGGACGCTTTATGAAGACGGCAACCCACATTTCTATACCTTCAGAGACGGTAAACCTGTGATCGTAGAGGGGACAGACAGAGGCCTGAAGGTGAGAACAGAGCTTGAAATTTCCAGGGTAAGATCTGCTCTTGGTCTAGATCATGACCTCGATAAGATATTTTCAACATTTCCCGAGGATGAAAACCTTGAAGACGCGAGAGCCAGTGTAAGGGGCCTGAGAATCGTAAACGACGAGTTCTTTCCGTGTCTAATATCGTATCTCTGTTCTCCACAGATGAGGATACCGAGGATAAAGAAGATGTACAACAGCATGGCCAGGGAGTACGGAGACACTGTCACGGTCGACGGTATCGAGATGTATAACTTCCCGAAGGCGTCACGCCTCTCCGAGGTTTCGGAACAGGATCTACGGGACCTCGGCATAGGATACCGTGCCAAGTACATCGCCGAGACCACGAGCATACTTACCGAAGAAAGCTTCCGTCCCGAGGACCTGGAGAACATGGAGTATGAGGAGGCAAGAGAAAGAATGAAGGATCTCCACGGAGTTGGTAACAAGGTCGCAGACTGTGTCCTGCTTTTCTCTCTGAACTTTCTCCAGTCCTGTCCGATAGATACATGGGTCTCAAACACCCTGGAAGAAGCTTATCCAGAGCTGGTCGGAGAAAGCTACGAGGAAACCTCTGCCTCTGTCAGAGATTACTTTGGTACTTATACAGGCTATGCACAGGAGTATCTCTTCCATGCTGCCAGAGAAGGAATGCTGGATATCTGAAACTACTAAGTTATGCCCGATGCCTTATTTTTATGTCTGCGTTTTAAAGCCTTGATGCAGGGACAGATGAAGGCCTGGAGAAGCCTGTACAGAGAGAAAAAAGTAGTGATCATGGTGGAGATACCGGAAGCTAATTAAACCTCTAACCTGTTTTACGGTATGTATGGGATTTCTGAGTCTTAGTGAAGAGAGTCCTGAGGAAATCGTATTTGAAACATTCGATATGAGCGAGCTCCAGAGAGATATATTCTCCTCTCTCAGGGATAAACAGCTCACTATCAAGGAGATCGTAGGGGAGGTAGATAGAAGCCGGTCCACCGTGCAGAGAGCTGTTCAGGACCTCCATGAGAAGGATATACTCATCAGGGAGGGAAAAACCGACAAGACTGTATACTATGTCTATACAACGGTTCCTATGGAGAACCTGAGGAAGGTCGCTAAGGAGGCTATATCACAGTGGTACGACGATGTCAGCCAGAGGCTTTCCGAGGACTCAGTATCTCCAGAAGACGAATCCGAGTAAACCGACTGCCGATAACTGGCTTACAAACGTCAAGAAAGGAGCCGGCGTAACTTCAACCACGTTCAAGGGTACGGAAAGGATAGCCGAACCCAGTAAAACAGGCTTGAACCATCTCAGGACTGATTCTTCCAGGCTGTCACCATCAATGTAGAAATGCCTCAGTACTGTACCAATCAGGAAGTACTTTGATACAACAGTGAGGACGAGCCATGTGGTCTCTACGAGGCTGTATACGATCGAGATGTATGGGCCTAGAGATGCCATTTCCCTAGTTTACTCTTCCTCGTCGTCCGTCTCAAAGTCTTTCATTATTATGATGTCGTCCATGGCATCTATCATTCTGTACGGAATAACGACGTTTTTGGCGCCTCCAACCTTCTGTGCCAGATACGAATCTTCCTCGGCAGCTACGACCACAGCCCTTACTGCGAACTTGTCGAGGTCAAGTTCAACGTCTCTGATCTGGCCACAGTGTGAGCCTTTCTCCGTGTATACCTCCCTGTCCACTATATCCGAGAAGTCAATTATGTTCTCAACCATCAGTTTACCACTCTATGATCTAGAATAGCTTACAGAAGCTTAAATACTTTGCCTGAAAACTACCGGTTTTAAGTTGTTTTTCTAGAATTACAGATTAGGAGAGTATGCATCCGAGAAAAAAGATGGCCGAAGGCTTCGCACACTCATATATTTTGTACGAAAAAAAGGTTGTTGTGGACCGCCTGAACTCCGGCCATCTGAAAACTACAGAGTGGAACAGACACAGGGATGAGCTGCACAACCTGGCAGGAAAGTACTCGTCCAGGGAGATCGATCCCGAACAGTTCCTGAGAGAGAGACGTTCGAAGACTAGAGAGCTTATGAACCAGGGGGGATCACAGGGGGATGGACTCACGATCAAGAAGGCGGAAAGCCTCTACGATGAGATAGACGGACAGCATACAGATCTACTGAAAGAGGCACATATCTCTCTGGAGACGCCGGTACATGAGCTTGTCTACAGAGCACTGCGGAACAAACTTTCTGCACATGTAGCACGGATAAGGTACACGTAAGATGTCGGGGTCGCATAGTCTGGCCTAGTGCGGTGGCTTGCTAAGCCACTCGGCGTGCAATGCGCCGACGCGGGTTCAAATCCCGCCCCCGGCGAATACCATTTTTGACAAAATTCTCCTTTGAAACGACGCAGAGGTTTAATTGTTGGCCTAGACCTGTGGGTTATGAGTTCTGTTGAGGTTTCGACGGACGGCAGGATTGAGGTTATCACAGGATGTATGTTCTCCGGTAAGACCGAGGAGTTGATGAGACGACTCAGAAGAGCCCGTATAGCAGGCCAGTCCGTAGAGGTTCTGACACCGTCGGTCGATGACCGTTACGGCGAGAAAGCTATCGGCTCACACAACGGCAACACCTGGACTGCAGAGGTTGTAGATTCCTCCGATCTCGGGGATCTTGACTTGGAGGCAGACGTTGTAGCTGCAGACGAGGCAAACTTCTTCGATGAAAGACTTGTAGGTTTCTGTGAAGATATGGCTTCACGTGATGTCAGGGTGGTGGTATCCGGTATCGATCAGACGTTTCGTGGTGAGCCTTTTGAGCCTGTACCGGAGCTTATGGCGATGGCGGAGTACGTCCAGAAGCTGAGAGCTATCTGCGCACGCTGTGGGGAGCCGGCTACACGCAACCAGAGACTGATCGACGGCGAGCCTGCCCCCAGAGACTCTCCAACCGTCATGGTAGGTGGGGAGGATTCCTATGAGCCAAGATGCAGGAGCTGCCATGAGCTCGGCTAGATGGACAAGATAATAAATACACTCTGTAACATGATATAGTATGGTATTTTTCTGCGTCGATATCGGAGGTACAAACACCCTGATAGGTATGGGAAACGGAGATTTCGAGGTCAAGAAGAAGCTTTCATCCGGGAGGTTTCTGGAGACGCCTCTGGAGACTCTTGATTCCATGCTGGATCAGGAGGGATACTCCCGTTCAGACGTCGACTCTACGGCGGTAGCGGTCGCAGGTCCTATGGACAAAGACAAGAGAGTCTTTTATCCACCGAACATTGATACGGAGAGTGTAGATCTATCTATCCTCGGTAAGATGGGAGAACTCAGGCTTGTCAATGACTGCACCTCCGCGGCTCTCGGTGAGTACCACTACGGTGAGCATGACTCTCAACATATGGTATACGTAACCGTTTCTTCAGGTGTCGGTGCCGGCATGATCTCGGACGGAGACGTGGTCTCTGGCTCGAACGGTAACTTCGCCGAGGTAGGTCATATGACGGTAGGGGACAGACTTGCCTGTGGCTGTGGCGGCCAGGGACACTGGGAGGCTTACTGTTCAGGCAACAATCTTCCGTCTATGGCCTCCGAGCTCTTTGGCGTAGAAGCTGAAGATGCGAGAGAGATATTTGACAGGGCAGAATCCGGTGATCCTGAGGCAAAAAAGGTTATAGAGAAGTTCCGCTCGGTAAACTCCAGAGCAGTCTCCGAGATAACCACACTGTACAATCCAGACCTCATTGTATTCGGTGGCGCAGTATCCATAAACCACGAACAGTACCTGCCAGACCCCGAGAACGTAGACTCCGTCAACAGGGCTCCAAGGATAGAGAAATGCTCCCTGGGCGAGGAATCAGTTATACACGGCCTGAGAGCGGTTTGTAATGACAAGATGTACCCTGACTGAAGACAACGTTTAAAAGCAGGGCGATACTGTCTTTGTATATGAAAACAGCGGCTACAGCAATACTTTTCACAGCTATAATAGCTACAGGATGTACTTCAATGGATTCTACAGGGCCTGAGACTACAGATACGTCTCCGGATATGGAGCCTCCTGAACAGGATCAGGAAGAAAGTACAGATACCTCTGGAAATGCTCCAGAGAACTCTGATACTGTGGACTCAGTATCTGCTGACGCAACGGTATACTATACCTCCGGCGGATTCCAGCCACAGCAGGTAACGGTTGATGAGGGAGATACTGTCAGATGGGTCAACAATGCCTCCGGAGGCATGTGGGTTGGATCAAACGATCATCCTACTCACACGAAGTACGACGGGACCTCGACACGTGAGCACTGTCCGAACCCGGGATCCGATACGTTTGACCAGTGCAGCTCAGGCGACAGCTACAGCTTCACGTTCAACAAGACGGGAGAGTGGGGGTACCACAACCATGTAGCTGCCTTCGACAAGGGAACAGTAACGGTTGAATAAAACCTCGCCCGTCTTTTTTCTATTTCCAGTGTTCTTATATGGTTTTGATCATCTAAAGGATCTATGGATGCCGATGTAAAGCAACATTATCTCGATGCAGGTAAAGCAGTTCAGAAGGCGAAAAAGAGGGCCAGAGACATTACCGAGCCCGGTAAGTCCTACTCTGATATAGCAC
>CAKZNU010000113.1 GCA_937132175.1 uncultured euryarchaeote | reverse complement strand
CTCTGGATCTTTCTCCCGGTTTTAGAAACGGCTCTGCGCCTATCTCCTTCAAGATTCCTGGAATCCAGTTACCTGAGGCCATAGGAGGATCCATCCACTCCTCGAAGTATACCCTCGGAGATCCTCTGACTTCGAGGCCTTCTATCTCCTCTCTCATGGTATCTACAAGGTTTTCAGCTTCTACCAGATGCCCGACGGCCTCGCCCACCTCAAGTATACTCTCATAGACCTCTTTGAGGCTGTGGGGCTTGACCTGGATTACAGGGAATCCTTCTTCCTCGATCCTTGAGACTGCTTCATCCTGGAGATCATCCGATGCCAGGACGAGGTCCGGGGAAAACTCATGAATTCTGGAGATCTTCGGGTTCGTCCATCCTCCTACTGACGGCAGCTTTGCTGCCTTCTCCGGCCTGTCACAGAGTGCCGTGGTAGCTACCACCGAGTCTCCTGCCCCGATCTCGTAAAGTATCTCAGTGTTCGAAGGCGCCAGGGAAACAATATCCATACCGTAAACTTCACTGTAGGTCTCTTTTATTCCGCCTGGATGTATCGGTCCTGTTGCATGAAAAGAAATTTATATGTTGAGATCGATGCACATGTATGGACTGTCCGGGCGATATCAAGAAGCTGCTGAAGGTTCTTTACAGCCTCTCAGCCTCTGAAACGGAGGTTATGTTTTACCTTTGCAGCCAGGACGCAAGAGCCTCAGAGATAGCAGGGGAGCTGGGTAAGGACCGTTCTACTGTCCAGAGATATCTCTCCAAGCTCCGTACCACAGGCCTGATTGAGAGGGAAAGTGTGGTTGAGGAAGGTAAACGTGGCCGACACTACGTATACAGTGTTCCTGACAAGGAGGAGATGAAGCGAAAGATAAGGGATAGAATGGAGAGCTGGCAAAGTGAGAAGATGGAGGTTCTGGAGGAACTCTGAGCAAAACGTGTAAAAAAGTTCAATGTTATTGCACAGACATGACCGAGATTGAGGTATTTTCGACACCTTCATGTCCTTACTGCACAAAGCTAAAGAACTGGCTGGAGAAAGAAGGCTATGAGTTTCAGGAGTACGACGTCTCCGAGAACAAGGAGAAGGCTCGTGAGATGATGGAGCGTACAGGCCGTAAAGGCGTCCCACAGACCTTCGTCGGGGATAAAGAGATCGTGGGATTCCAACCGGACGAGATCAGAAAAGCCATAGAAGGATGACTGGCTAGATTTTACAGGTCTCGGGATCTCCTGTTTTCTTCATCATCGCAGCCAGCAGGATGACTCCTCCCAGTCTGAGGAGGTTTCCCTGAAACGGTAGCGAGCCAAGTACACCGCCCAGACCAAGCAGGGATAAGACCCCTACGCCGCAGGAGGCACATCCCCCTGCGAGAAACCCTGGCAGGGCTCCAAGGCTGCCAAGATCCACACGGTTCATTCTCAGCTGGATAACTGTATTGGTCATCGTAACACCTACAAGTACTGAAAAGAATAAGGTCAGGAAGACCCCTGTGTAGCCCGTATTCATCAACATTCCCGCAAGTCTCGTACTGAACGCTACGTCCCAGTACCTTATACCTGAGGAAAGCATCTGCAATGAGTAACCTGGGTTCGCGGAGAAGACGGTAAAGAGAAACGTTAGGCAGGCCCCAGCCGCTGTTCCTGCGGCTCTGTACTTGTTGGAGACAGAGGCTTTGAAGCCCTCGGCGATTTCCTGTATCCATGATCTTGGATCTATTCTGATCCTGTACATCTTATCCTCTCATCCACCTGTCCCTGTTCTCGAAGAGTCTGTCATGGAACTCCCAGTAACTATCCTCTTCATGCCTGTATACACAGTTTGCTGCCTTGTGAGCCATAGGGCCGTTCGGATGCAGTCTTGGCGCCGGATAATCCTTTGAGATAAGCTGTACCTCGCCGTTTTCGACATACTGGCTTTCAAGGCTGTCAGCAATCTGTAGCCGATCTATCGGCACCCTGGAGGAAGCGTCGAACCCGTTCCACTCTGCACAGAAAGGGCAGCCAAACTCGTTGTACTCCACAACCTTGACCGGGGCATCAGGGCTTCCCTTCGACGGTTCCCCCTCGAGCTCGATACCTTCGAGACTTGTAGCGTTTTCTACACTTCCGTTCTGTATCCGTCCGATGGCTTCCTCGAACCTTGGCAGAGTCTGTGCACCGCTTATCTTGATGAATCCTTTCTCCCGGTTGCCGACGAAGAAGGAAGGTGTTCCGAGGCCACCGAGGTTTCTTACCGCGTTGTCTCTGTCCTGTATAGCTTCATCGTTACTCGAGTTCTCGTAACACTGCATCACCCTTTCTGTATCAAGTTCCAGATCGTTCGATATCTGTCTGAAGACATCCTTAGGCGTTTCTTCTTCCGAGTCTTTGGTATCTGCTGCCGGTTCGGGAGCTATCGAGGCTCCGAAGGCAGTACCTGCAGAGAACCCGGCCAGGAGACTGACAGCTGCCGATAGAACCACCATCTGCTTGACACCTAGCTCAATCTCAAATCCCTGCTTGTGCTCCTGTGTATCTTCATCTTCGTCACTCATCTGTATCACTTCTTGAACTTATCATAGAAATTGTTTCTGTCCAATACATTTAATACTGGTTTTTCGCCAGATCTGAGTCCTTTCAAGTGAGGACTCGAGGATCAGCCTATTGAATCTATGGCCTCAATTTCACGTTTATGAATCTGAATCTGGGAGCTCACGTAAGTATCTCGGGAGGAGTGGAAGAAGCAGTAGAGAGACAGAACGGTGAAGACGGAGACTGCGGGCAGATATTTGCCGGCTCTCCGAGGACATGGAGCGTATCCGAGTACAGCGACGAGGACGGAGAAAAGTTTACTGAGGCCCGTCAGGAGGAGGGCCAGAGTCCGTACGTCATCCACTCCACCTATCTGGTTAATCTAGGGACGCCGAAGGACGATCTCTTTCAGAAGTCTCTGGACTGTCTGCAGGCAGAGCTCGATGCAGCCTCAAAGCTTGGAGTGGAGTACGTTGTATTCCATCCCGGGGCTCACACCGGCTCCGGCCGTGAAAACGGCATAGAGAGGATTTCCGAGGGAATTGACCGGCTTGAGATTCCAGAGTCTGTAACGCTCTTGCTGGAGAATACCGCAGGCAAAGGAACAACTCTTGGCAAAACGATGGGAGAACTCAGGGAGATGATCGACAACGCAGAGACCGGAGACGGTAAAATCGGTGTATGTATCGATACCTGTCACGCCCATGCAGCAGGGTACGACCTGGTCACAGAAGAAGGATTTGAGGACTTCCTGCAGGAGATAGAGGAAGACCTCGGAACCGAGAAAGTAAAGGTCTTACACATGAACGACTCAAAGGATTCCAGAGGCAGCGAAAAAGACAACCACCAGGACATAGGATACGGAGAAATCGGGGAGAAAGGATTTGAAAACATCGTAAACTCCGAAACCCTCAACCATCTACCTATGGTCCTGGAGACGCCACAGGAACACAGGGAAAGCTACAGGAAAAACATCGAGAAGCTCCGGAAGCTCTACGGCTAGGACCAGAAAGAGTCCTCACTCTCCTCCTCCCATGAAAGATGGTAGAGGGCGGATGAACCCTCTGAATCTCGGCCTGCCTCCAGAAGTTCAACACGGATCTTGTTACCGAACATACCGTCAAATCTGGCATACTCTCCTTCCTCCAGCATCTCTGACTCGTACACAGGACTTGCCTCCTTGGCTTCTCCCGAGAGAACACCTTCTATATCGTCCGCTTCATAAACGCGGAAACCGGCACCGTCACCTTCGTCGTACTCTTCTATGCCATCATCGTCAATGAGTTGTTCTTCTTCCCTCTGCCCTGATACAGAAATACTGGAAGGCATGACAACGTATTTTGTGTTGTCTATCTGAACTGTCTCGGAGTAGTTCTCTACTAGATCTCTCCTACCGTCTATCTCTCCCGCCTCTGGATGATCTATTATTATAGTTTGAGACTCTCGACTTTCGGTAGCGTCATCCACGAGCTCTTTCGCGGCTGCTCCAATGGGTATTCCTAAGCCCGCCCCAAGGCTGAGATTCCTTAAAAACCCCCTTCTCGTCTGTTCTGAACTATCCTCTTTGCTACTCATGAGCATAAATTATCACGAAGAAATAAATATATGTTGCTTCTAGGTAGCTACCAAAGGCGATGATGTAAAGGCGATGATGATATGGGAGAATAAGACGAAGCTGAGTTAAGATTTTCCGTGAACAGAATAGATAGCTGCCTCAACGTGTGGTTCAAGAATACTACCTATATCCTCTTCAACTTCATAGACTGTTCCTTCTTCTGTCGTCCTTTTTCCGATTTCTTCCAGTCCCTCCAGCCTTTCCTCAATTTCTCTGTATGTGGCCGGATCTTCCGGGTCATGGAACTCGTTGTACACTGCAGTTATTCCCTGTTTGGAGTTGATTCCTTCGTCAATCATCAATGCCATCAAGTGCCTGTCTTCAACCTCTTCTGTTACCTCGTAATCTGTGGCCAGTCCTTGAGGAGAAGATTCTCTAAGTCTTTCTTGCGGTCAGGGTTCGTCTCTGCCGATCTTTGAGGGATCCTCCTTCGCATCTATACCCCGGCTTTGAAGTACTTCGGCGACCGAAACCTCTCTTTCTTGGAGGCCAAGGTCTTCCTCAATTTCAGGAGCACTCTTCCATCCGTACATGAACTTATTCTTTGCCTTATGAAATATTTGGTCGACATGTTTTTTCTCTGGGTCTCTTCTCATCTCTAGTTCGTCATCTGACGGGGTTTCAACCCCTGCTTTTGCGAGTCTTCTCTTTATTGTTTGTGCTGAGGGATTCTCTCTGTAGTCCCCCCTCTAAACCTATTTTTCTGGCGATTTCGTCGACCTCTAGCCACTCATCATAGAATCCTTCAAGTACCATCCTGAGGTCGCTGTCGCTTAATCCGCTTTGATTTCCTTCAAGACTTATGTCATCAATACTTCTTTTCCCGTCGCCAAGTAGATAGTCTGCAGTAGATCCTAATCCCGCGTCTGCGAACTCCGAGACTTCGTATATGTTGATGCCAAGACTGTGTGCTATTTCAATTCTTTCCTCTTCAACATTATTGAGATTCACTTCATCTTGATCATCGAGATCGTTCCACAACTGCTTTATGTCCTCTTCGTTTACGTCGTCTACGCCATCTTCTTCCATCCTGCTGGCAGAGAACTCTAGAGCATCACTCTCGTCCCAGTAATCCGCTCTCTCCTTCAAAAGCCATCCTCTCACTACACCGGGGTGCGGTCTGCGGTCTTCCATACATGAAAATGTGGAGAAGCTTTTATAACTTTAAGATAACAAAAGAGTGTGGGGCATAAATCAGCTTTCGAAGCTAAATCCTCCTTTCGTCCTGATCTCATCCAGGTCTTTTCTGCCATTTGGCTCAACCCTCAGGTCTTCGTCTATCTGTTCGGGGTCTCCCTTGCTTCCGACAGCAGTCATGGCCTCGATCTGGTATCCTTCAGGTACGTTCAGGACTTCACGAGCCTTCTCGTAGTCGAAGCCCTGCATTCCGTGTGCTGCTAGATCTCTTCGGGCTGCCTCCAGAGCAAGGTTTTCCCATGCTGCACCGGTATCAAAGCTGTGTGTTTTTGCCTGCTCATCGTTGTGGTCAAACGTCTTCTTCGAGATCATAACGATAAGTGCATAGCCTGTCTCTGCCCAGCTCCTGTTGAAATCGTTCAGTATGTCCAGGAACTCCTCCCAGTGCTTATCTCCCTGCGTGCTGTAGAGAAACCTCCAGTGCTGGTTGTTGTAGCTGCTTGGTGCCCACCGTGCTGCCTCAAAAAGAGCTTCCAGATCGTCCTCATCCATCTCCGTTCCCAGCGCTCTAGGAGACCATCTGTTCACGAAGAGAGGGTCTACGTCTTCTTGAGGACTTCTCTTTCCCTTGACTTCTTCTCTGAGTTCTTTCATAGATCACAACTGCTCGATCAGCTTGAAATACCTGCATACACAGGAAGCTATATTAACAATACAGACCTATCACAGATAGATGGCAATTAAAACTGGGAGAGGAAAGATAAGGTACCCGGCGCAGAAAATACTTCCTGATGAAGAGGACTTCCCAGAGCACTGGAGGGGGCTATACCACAAGCTAAATTCTCTGGCGGATTCAGGCTCTGAGGCCGTGGAGGAAGGTTCAACAGGAGCACTCACCCAAGGTATAGCCCGAAAAGAGTTCCGTAGAGGGGTGGCACTTTTCACGAGGTACCTCGACACGGAGATACAGGGAGAGGGAAATCCCAAGCTACACATCGAAGATAACCTGGTAAGAGATACCTTGGAAGCATGTATAGAAGACAGGTCCAATACAGGAGGCATAGCATACAACAGCTCTATGTTCAACGAGCTGAAGGAAGATATTCCATTCATGCGTGAAGAACTGGGAGAGGACTATCCCATTGTGAGATTTAAACAGGGTTTTCCTTCCGGCATGGAGGTATCGGTGTCAAAAAAATCTTTAAGTTATGAATTCCTCAACTCAGAGCTGAATAAACTGATAAGCGAGGCGAGAGAGGCCCTCCCAGAGGGCTTACCTCTACTTAGAAAGGTTGCATTGATGGAGCAAGCATATACAGAGAAGCAGCTGCGTCATCAGATGGGAGGCTTCCTGGCAGCAACTACCTTGTTCCTGGAGGTATCCGAACTGACCTGGAAGGAGATCCAGAACCACGAACAGGAACTGGAGAAGGAGGTAGGTAGACAGGAGACGGTTCTTGATCAGTTCGAACAGGAACTTGATGGTCAAGAAACAGGGATTCTAATAGAGGCACTGGAGGATGTAGAGGAAGAGTTAGTTCAGATGGCTGAGGATCTTGGAAACGAAGCATTTATCGATGGCCTCGGTAAAGGCATTCACGACTTCGATGAGGGTCTCCAGAACTTTCTCAAGGACAATCCTGGTCTGAAAAGACGTTTAGAGGACAGCCCTGACCTCTCAGATGGCTTCATTGAACAGGTAAGAAAAGGTCTACAGGAGGGAAAATACTATAATCTCTCTGATAACCTGACCGAAGCGTTCGAACAAGACATTCATGATCTCGGGCAGACAGGCTTTCGAGGACTTGCGGAGTATCTGTCGAACCGTTACACAGGCTTTAAACCCGAGGATGACTGGGAGAAACTGGGTTATACAGTAAGTATGTACTCAGCCACCGATATCCTGCAACAGGCCGCAGAACGAAGCAGTAAGAACCAAGATGTATCGGATTCCCAGGTGGAGAAAAAGAAAGAACGCCAGAGAAAGCTTCTGAAGAGAGAAATCGGGAGGATCGATAGACAAGCTACAGGATACTTCTACGACCAGCATATCTTTCTTTACTTCAGATACGCAAAGATTCTCTACCAGTTTATAGATCGTCTCAGCGATGATTACGTAGAGATTCAGGCAGGCGCTCAGAAAGGCCTGGAGAAGTTCCTTGAGCCGTATGCCCCCAACAGCCATATGCACCACGCGAACATAAAGCCAGACAGCAAAAGCGACAAGGCATTCAGAAGAGGAATGGAGATCGCTGGACTGGAGAAAGAGGATATGCCTGCAAAGGTCGAGCCTGAAATGACTCCAGAGGCTTTATGGAGGGTGGCCAAGATGTCCAAAGAGATCAGGCAGAACATCCAAGACAATGCTGACTTCAGGGATTCAACTATTTTAGAACCGATAACAGGTGTTTTTGAGCGTATCGAGAAAGAGCGAGAAGGTAAAGGGAAACGGTTCAGGAGAGGCCTGACGGCAGCACAGTATGCTGC
>CAKZNU010000112.1 GCA_937132175.1 uncultured euryarchaeote | reverse complement strand
GAACCTGTATCAGAACCCGATATCAGGATCTCTGACATCGAGGTTGCGAAGGTAAATGCCTCTGGAGGCGCCTCGGTATCTCTGAGGGCTATAAACTCCGGGAACGCGGCCGGGACACAGACAGTCAGGATTGGCTCAGGTGGAGAGACCTATCTGGAAAGATCCTTAACCCTTGAGCCAGGTGAAGAGAAGTCTCTGAACTGGACCGGGAACCTTGGTATCGGCAACCATACCATCTCCGTTGCAGGAACCAGCAGGGATCTAGCTTTCTCCCGGGATTCCGGAGGCTTGCCTCTCGTTCCTGTGGCTGCGGCTCTGTCTGTTCTTTTGCTTCTTGCTCTGGGTTTCCATATCTACAGGAGGGAAACCAGAAAGGCCGAGGAGCTTCAGAGCACGATAGAAGACATCAGAGAGGGTGGCGATGAGGACAGACTTGACAGACTTGAGAGAGATATTCGGAGGGTGAGAAGAAAGTTTGATGAAGAGGTTAACTCAGGCTAGAAACGCTCGATCTCTATCCTTGCGTTTCCCTCGAGGCTTCCGGAGAGTCTGGCTGCAAGTCTTTCACGGATCGGACGCAGTATAAACATGAAGCCAAGTCCATCCGTCACGAAGCCCGGGAACAGAAGCAAAAGTCCTCCTGCTAGAAGCATACCTATCTCCGCTGCGTTTCGGGAAAGCTCCCCGGCGGTTACCGAGTTACTGAGCTTGAAGAGCACGTAGAGACCTTCCTTCCTTATCACGGCGAGTCCGAGAATCCCTGTCAATGCTATTACACCAACAGTCTCCAGCAGTCCGATAGATCCTGCTATCTGGACGAGAAGGTAGAGATCCAGGAAAGGCAGTATCAACAACCCAGCTATAAACAGACCAATCATGATTAAGTTTCTGTGATGAAGGCTTTTGAGCCTGTAGCTCAGGACAAGGTATAAAAATCCTCCTGAACTATACTATGGTTATGATGGAAGCATCTCCAACCGACGTTTCCATGAAGTTTCTGGACATGGAGATGCAGATGTCCTCCAAGCTGAATATTCTGTTTACCGGAGCGAACTTTATCTGGAAGTAACTCCGGTTCCTGCGTTCGATTTTCTGGCGATTTCTCATGAACCTGGAACCGTTTACCGGCGCTTCAAGGCAGCTGCAGGATTTCTTCGACGAGGGTACGAAGAGACTGCTCACGATACTGTGTCTTCCTCTCGTCGATGGTGTATTTGCGACCCTGCTTGTCTCCGGAGCTGTAGAGACCTTTTCGGATATTGTGGCGGTCTCCCTCACGATATTTGCTGGTGCAGGTGCTCTCGCCACGCTTTACTCGGAATCTGATGGAGTCAGGGAAGCCCGCTCTATGGTGCTGAAGGTTATGCCCTTCCTTCTTGTAGGTGCCCTAGTGGTCTCCCTTGTTGCACCTGTCTTTGGCCAGCTCTTCCATGTTTCCAGGATGCGGACGGTAGCCGCTCTTGTACTCCTGTCTATAGGCCTGCAGCTTGTAGGCGTGAAGAAGGCTGAAACTCTCTCTGTCCCTGCAATACTTCTGACAGGAGCCTTACTCTCGGTCCGTAACCCTGGAGCCGTAGGGATAGAGCTGACATATACCCTGCCGGCAGTCCTGACTGCGCTGCTGGCTTCTGCTGTTCTGTACGGTGCTTCTGGCCTTAGCAGGGATGCTCTGAACCTTGATACCGTCCGAAGAGGAGCCGGCGTAGTCTTGCTTATGTTATCCGCCTCACAGTTCGGCCTGGAGGTTCCTTCCAGCCTCGGACTCTTTGTCTTCGGTACCTCTCTGGCAGCCTCCCATAGACGTATAAGGTCAAGTATTCCTTCCTCTAGTTATCTAGAAGTTCGGACTGACTGACTATAACTTCGGGTTCACCTCTGTAGATCGTTACCCGTCCTTTGAGTCTTACGGTATCTCCACTCCGGAACCTCTTTTGCCCGTTGAACTGTACCGCAGGCAAGCCAGACTCCAGCTCCAGAAAGGCGCTTCCAGATGAGATATAGCTGGACTCTACCTCTTCTCTTATGGTTACCTTCTCACCTATATCCGTACCTGTAATCTCGTCTGGCTGTACATAACTGTATCCCGGCATCAGGGACACTGCCAGTATGCAGGTTGAGGCAACCAGGTAAGCCGTACCGGTACCTGCTTCATACCTCAGACTCTCAAGACTCATAGAATCAGAGTTTTGTGGCTCCAAGATTATGGCGTTTTTGGTATATAGGGTGCCAACGCCTGGTTATGCTTTTAACTCTGTAACATCAAACGAGCAATAGGTGTTTTACTTTGGGAGAAGATTATCCAAGAGGAAATGAGATAACCGGGAAAACAATTGTCTCCGACGAACAGGGAAAGAAATACGGAAAGGTAGAAGACGTTTCCTTCGTGGCTGATACCGGGGAGTTAATGAATGTACTCGTCAGTCAGACCACGGACCATCTTAACGAGGAGGGGCTGCAGGAGGATTCACAGGGAAGAACAATAGTACCTTTCTCCGCGGTTAAATCAATCGGAGACTTCGTGATAGTCTCCGAGAGTATATAGAGTTCCAAAACATTCTTCTCATATAGAAACATTCTTTTCATACATCTCGGATCGTTCTTGGACTCAAGGCCCTGTTAAACCCCGTTTCTTCATCAAAGGACTCCGCAGGTATCGTTCCTTCAGCATCTAACTGTTTTCAGTCGCCCTGATATTTCCGTATCTGATCACTTCAGACTCCAAGAATATTTATATATGTCGGCAAAGAATATACATCATACGGGCTAAAGAGGTAAAAACCATGCAGAAACTGGGAAACGTATTGATCCATGTTATGCAGGATCTATCGAAGATATCTACCAACGGGCAGGCCCGGATAAGTGTAAACACAAACATCTGTGACCCAGAAACCTTCAGATCGATGTTTGCCTACTTTACCCAGGGAACTATACTTGAGCATCTTGATCTGGAGGTAGAGAGCATGCAGCCTACCGCACAGTGTGCATGCGGATACGAGGAAAGTATAGAGGGAGACCACGACGGATATATACGGTGTCCCGACTGTGGGAAGTACGCAAATATAGAAGACGACTCCTACAGCATTCATAGCCCGGATCCGGAGAAAGCAGGCCTGAGAAAGAGCAGAACCTTCTAGAACAACTTCCATCTTGTATTACTTGATGGTAACACAGTTTGCATGGTATCCGACGCGCCGTACGACCAACTTCTGAGAAGTACAACCGGTGCTTTGTGCTACGTTGACGGGTTTGGATACGATATATCCGGAGTCCTGTACACGGGGCATGGTAGCTGATGTCCGTATCCACAGTCTCACAGGCCGAGATGCAGGATGAAGCTGTTTTACTTGAGCAGAAGCTAGACAGCCTCAGCTTTCAGGCGGAAACCCAGTTAAGGTATGTCTGTAGTACTCTTGAAAACAGAACAGAGGTAAAGGACAACAGGTACGAGTACGCAGTATCCATGAACAAAGCCCAAAACCGTGCATACAATCTTGCCAGCCAGGCAACCGGTACGCTTCAGGACACGGTGAAGGAGTTTTCCGAGTCAGACCTGAAGGATGCGTCACTTGACCTGGATGCCCTGAAAGGGGTATATGACATACTGGACAGATACAGAAAGGAGAGAAGACGCTTTGAGGCAGTCTCGGAGATGAGGGATCAGAACGATGTCTTCGAGGAAACACCAGCAGACATGGAAACTGTGAACGCCTGGGATTACCTCGATGATGATCCTGTAGAGGAGTTCATGGACAGGCTTGACCCGTACCTGCATCAGGAGGAATGATCCAACGCCAATAA
>CAKZNU010000111.1 GCA_937132175.1 uncultured euryarchaeote | reverse complement strand
ATGGAGGATATATCCGTAAACCCGCAGTACCTGTACAACTCATCGTACAGCGACATGGAGCCTCTTGGAGACGGATACTACTACGCTCAAATAGAGTCGTTTATACAGGAGGATATTCTGTACAGGCTGGAAAACGCCGGTGCCACTTCGGAGGAGATCAACCTGTCCGCGGAGATCAGCCAGGGGCGACTGGGACTGGAGAGCCTGAGAAACATCTCAACAGAGATGGAGGCAGGAAACGAGATCAGGCCTCTAATAGAGGTGAATGATCTGGCCACCTACCACGCTGTCGATACCGACGATACAGAGGGAGTGTCTGAAGACGACACGTACATCAGAGATACCGGGGGCTCGGGAACCTTCTCGTCCAGAGCAGACAGGATTATAGCCGGGTCAATGCCGTCTTCTTCGTTTGAGATAGACACGGAGAACCCCTGGAGCGAGGTAGAGAATCCTGTAGCCTTCAGGGATTCTGAGCCTGGCAGTACCTGGGATCCAAGCTCTGACTCGATAGTTGTAGACAGAGACTCCGGTGGTACTGTCTCCGTTCAGAGAGACCTGTTGCTTAGCTCCGGAGAGGGAGATCCGGATACGGAGCCGGGAACCGGTCTGGAGAGTCTTGACTCGGTCAGAGATGAGGTATACTTTGCATCTGCTGATCAGGACCTCGAAAAGGGAGAGGCCATAGTATATGACAACGACTCGGACGGTATCTACACGCCGAGCCCGGATCAGGTTGTAGCAGGTGTAGAGCCTGATGACGGCACAACTGTAACAGATCAGAATACTGTTCCTCCGTCGATGCAGATACAGGCATACGACGCAGAAGACGGAGACTCCTGGAATCCTTCACAGGATGCACTGGTGATAGACAGGGACGATGACGGCCTTATGACGGCCACGGCAGATCTCTCGCTGACGCCGTCTTCACCTTCCGTAGGTGCAGACCTCAACACGGATACGGTAGAAGCCTGGAACGACGGGGATGCACAGGCTGCGACCCAGGGAGACACGGAGGTTGTAGACAGGGGAGAACTCGATGATCCCTGGGATCCGGATACGGACGCTATATGGCTGGAAAGCGGTGAGACAAACGGCTTCCAGCCGCGTGAAGATACTGTACTTGCAGGATCTCCGGAAGCCGGTGACACGCCGAACAGGGTATCACAGATGTTCAGCCAGTGGGAGAAGATTTCAGCCTACCGTGCGGATACCGACGAAACCTTTGATATCGAGGAGGACTCGATCGTGAGAGAGTCAAACGGCGGAGGAACCTTCTACAAGACAACTGATACAGTTGTCGCAGGAACAAGCCCCGAATCCGGTGCAGAGCTTACACAGATTCCATCTGAATGGGGTATAGACGCCATAGATGCACAGGACGGAGATACCTGGGATCCAAGTACAGATACCTTGCTACTGGATACAGGGGACGGAGGCACATTCTCCTCGAGTGAGGACGAGATCATCAACTCCGGAACCACACAGCCGGGTATCAACCTGGTCCCTTTGAACTCCGCAGACGACCAGAAGCTCTGGAGCGATCTTGATGGAAACAGACGGTTTAGCGAGGGAGACGAGATATTTCTGGATAGGGACAGAGATGGACAGTATACTGCACAGCCAGATGAAGGTATTGCAGGCATTTCTCCGGAGGTACTGGGTGCAGGCACAGAGCTTGAGTACTCTAATCCCTGGAGCGACGTAGAAGAGGCTTTGCTCCTGAAAAACGTCTCAGAGGAGGGCTGGAACCCTGGCACAGACTTCATCGTGGAGGATCTTGATCAGGACTCAGAGCTTACCCTGTCCGAAGACCTTATCGTCCAGGAAGGTACCTCAACCCCTGAAAACGGAGCAGGCATCCAGGAAGCACAAAACTTCAACGTATCAACGTCAGACGTATCCGTATCCTTCTCGACAGATAACCTCAGTACGCCGGAGGTCGAGCTAGGTAGAAACCAAAACGGTACATACTCAAGCTTCTTAGAGATTCCTGACAGGCCGAACTCGACTATAGTCATGCAGGTTCATGCCAGCTCAGAGGCCGCAGATACGGAAGGAGGCTTCTCCAGAGTAATCGAGACCCGTAAACAGGGAATAGGCATATCAGCTGATGAAGACATAGATCTAGATATAGAG
>CAKZNU010000110.1 GCA_937132175.1 uncultured euryarchaeote | reverse complement strand
GTAGACTATACTTATGTACCCGAGAAGGAAGAGCTTGGGATAGCAGCAGGGGTAAACGTACAGGCTGCATCGGTTGCTGTAACCTCATCCGGAAACGCCGAAGGAGATATTCAGGACATAGCTTCAAAGTCCTCTGAGCTTCTCGAGGCACAGGAGGAGTAAAGACAGGAGGCAGAGAAAATGGTTTCAGCAAAGGTTATAGAGGTCATAGGAGACCAAGGACACAGAGCAGTAAGAAAGATCAGATGCAGAATTATTCAGGGATCACAGGAGGGAAAGATCCTTGTCAGAAACGCACGTGGCCCGATAAGAGAAGACGATGTAGTCGAGATAAAGGAAACGGAGATGGAGGGATGATAAGATGAAATGCCATTACAGCGGCGAGGAGATCAGAAAGACTGAGGGAATCCTTTACGTGAAAAACAGCGGCGAAAGGCTTCACTTTGCCTCAGGCAAGGAACTGAAGAACTGGAAGAAGGACAGAGGACACGAATACCGCAGCCAGGAAGAGTAAAACCTTCCTGCATCTCCTCTTGAGATACGGAGGCATCAGATATGTCACGACAACCAATTCTATCCGTACTTGGACATGTAAACGCTGGAAAGACTACTCTTCTGGACCACATAAGAGAGTCCAAGATAACGGAAGGGGAGGCAGGACAGATAACACAGATGATAGGAGCAAGCGAGATACCTATAGAGGTCATGGAAGATGTATGTGGCGGTCTGCTGGATAGGCTTGACACCGATATCACGGTACCCGGCCTGATGTTTATCGATACTCCAGGACACGCTGCCTTTTCCTCACTGAGAAAGAGAGGAGGTTCGATAAGCGACATTGCGATACTCGTAATTGATATAGAGGAGGGTATTCAGCCACAGACCAAGGAAGCCATATCAATCCTGAAGGAATCCGGGACGCCTTTCGTCATAGCTCTCAACAAGGTGGACAAGTTAAACGGGTGGCGTAAAGAGTCCGAATACTTCACCGAGACCATACAGAAACAGAGCGACAGAGTGTCTCAGGAGCTTGATAGCCGTATATACGATCTCATGGGGGAGATGGATGACTATGACATAGTTGCCAGGCGTTTCGACCGTGTCGATAGCTTTCAGGAAAACGTTGCCGTGGTACCGATAAGTGCAGAAACCGGCCTGGGTATACCTGAGCTTCTGATGGTGGTTACAGGTCTCAGCCAGAACTATCTCTCGGACCGACTCGAGGTCTCGGAAGGCATTGGAAAAGGCACGGTGCTTGAGGTAACACAGGAGAAGGGAATGGGTACAACTATTGACATCATACTTTATGACGGTATTGCCAGAGACGACCAGACTGTAGTCTATGGCACCTCTGAAGGAGTGGACTCGACCGAGGTCAGGGCCCTTCTAAAACCCCGTCCCATGACCGAGATCAGGGCAGAAAAGGAGTATACGGAGGTCGAAAAGGTAGAACCTGCATCAGGAATCAAGATATCCGCCAAAGACCTAGATGAGGCAATATCCGGTGCCCCGGTCAGGATAGCAGATGAAGAATTAATTGAGAAGGCAAGGAAACAGGTAAGAGAGGAGCTCGAGTCCGCAGAGTTTGAGACCACTCCCCACGGCATAGTTTTGAAGGCTGATTCTTTGGGCTCACTTGAGGCCGTGATGGATGAGCTTCAGGACCAGGACATAAAGGTACAGAAAGCAGCGGTAGGTCCTGTGAACAAAAACGATATCGTCAAGGCAAGAGACGAGGAAGACGAACTGAGGTCGGTATTCGTCTTCAACGAAGGCATTACCGAACAGGCAAAAGATCTTATACAGGAATCAGGGGTTCAGGTATTCCGCAGCCAGGTAATATACGAGATACTTGAAGACTACGAGGAATGGAAGGAAAGCCTGAAACAGGAAAAAAAGGAGGAACGACTTGGGGATGTTTCAAGGCCGGCAGAGATACGGATAATGCCGGATCATGTATTTCGCAGCTCCGATCCCGCAGTCGTCGGAACCAAGGTTGTGAAAGGCGTCCTGAACCCGGGGGCATCGATTATGAACGCAGAAGGCGAGACGGTAGGAACCGCGAAAAGCGTACAGGAACAGAATGAATCCGTAGACTCTGCGCCGAAAGGATCGGAGGTCGCGGTATCCATATCCGGTGCCACGGTAGGAAGAGACATAGAGGAAGGACAGACACTTCTCGTAGATCTCGAGGGCGATGACTACAGGACCCTGAGAGATCTAGAAGAAAGTCTTTCGGAAGGTGAGAAAGAGGTCATGCAGGAGATTGTCGAGATAAAGGATGAGAAAAATCCTCACTGGAAGCTGTAAGTATTCAAGCTATTTTTATGCTTTCCACACTGATTCAGGACCTATGGAGATATTCCCGTTTCAGGAGATCAGGGACGAACAGTCCGATATGGCCGCCCGAGTCGAGGAAACAGTGGAAAGTGGAGACTCTTTGATTGCGCACGCCCCTACAGGACTTGGAAAGACTGCGGCCGCAGTAACACCTATGCTGGAAGACGGCATCGAAAACGACCGTACCGTGTTTTTTCTTACGCCCAGACACTCACAGCATGAAATCGCACTTGAGACCGTCAGAAAGATAAACGATAGACACGGGAAAAACCTTACCGCAGTAGACATCATCGGCAGATCACACATGTGTGAGGCCGATGCCTCGACGAGAGCGGGAGAGGGTCCGGACTGTCCAAGACATGACGAAACCTTTACCGAGGGCAGAAAGCTCTCGGAGCGGACGAAGACGATGATGGGACGTCTGAAAAACCAGAACCTTACTGCACACGAGGTAAAGGAAAGATGCTCCAAGGTATGTCCCTACGAACTCCAGATACAGATGATGCGAGATGCAGACGTCGTTGTCGGAGATTACTTCCATCTATTTCATCCTGGCGTCCGGGAGATCGTCCTGGAGCGTTCTGACATCGAGAAGGAGGAGATAAACCTTGTGGTGGATGAGGCACACAATCTTCCCTCGAGAACCCGTTCCCTGTTCAGCCACACGTTATCGGAGAGAAAGCTCAGTAAGGCAGTAGCGGAGACGGAGAGGTTTGGATTCTACAGCGAACAGGAGTATCTGGAAC
>CAKZNU010000109.1 GCA_937132175.1 uncultured euryarchaeote | reverse complement strand
AACCATATCCTGAGGTGTACTTAAAGGTTATTCCTGAGGAAGTCTAAGTTCACACATCGTTTTTTGCATATGGTTTATATCCAGCCGGCACCTATCACATGGTGTGAAAGATATTCCGTATACGGTACAGGTGAGAGCGGGTTCAGGAGAGGACAGGCTCTATGAGCTGGGTTCCTCAAGAGGTATTCCCTCACCTCAGACGGTTACCGAGGAAGAGATCCTACTGCTGAAGACGGCTCAGCCAGAGAAGACGGACCGTGTGCTGACGTATGGTCCCCGTACAGGAGCCGAAGAAGTTATACTCTCAGATCAGGTCAGGAACGGCAGTTTGACGGCTGCAGGAGAGAGGCCCAGAAGACTTCTGCTTACGGAGTACAACCGGAGGAAAAACGAATCGGAGAACCTCGAAGTCATGAAGAGTTCCGACCCTGGCTCAGACGTTCTGAGAAAGTACGATAAGGCATACATTGTGGGCAGGGATCGACCGGATCATATACTGAAGTATCTCCTGAACTCTGTATCTTCCTGTCTGAAGGACTCAGGAGACATGAGGCTTGTCCTTCCCAAGCAACGCGGGGAGAAACTCAGGGACTTCTGCGAGAAGCTGGGAGAGGTCTCACAGACCCTTCATAAAGAATCCGTCTCGTTCAAGATCGAGGAGGTCTCGACTCCGGAGTTAGATCCTCTGGTTCTGAACGAGGTCTCACACTCTGTACGTGGTACCGACGTCGACCTGGAGGTTCTGAAGGGAGTCTTTTCCGCCTCTGATCTCAACAGGGCTGAGATGCTTGCAAGAAGTACAGAGATTAGCCAAGATGATGAAGTACTTGATCTAGGCTGTCGTCACGGAGAGACCTCGGTTTTTGTAAACTCTCTGTATGGCGCGGAAACCCTGGCACTGACTAGAAGCGACATCTGTAGGTCGGTGGCTTCCCGCAACCTGGGTCTGAACGATGTTGAGGAGTGTGAGGCTGTCTCCGATGACGGACCCGAGAGTATCTCTCATAACTCCTTCGATGTCTGCCTTTTCCGACCCGGATCTGATAACCCAAACATACTTACAAATGATCTTCAGGAGGTTCAGAGGGTCTTGAGGCCGGGCTCGCGAGTTGCCGTATGC
>CAKZNU010000108.1 GCA_937132175.1 uncultured euryarchaeote | reverse complement strand
CTTCTCGGGTACATAAGTATAGTCTACCTCTCTGTCCTCCGCAAGGCTTGGTAGATGCATCACGATCTCTTCGGGAGATACGTCTCCGGCTATAACGACGAGTTCTGCCTCGTTTCTCTCGATGGCCTTCGTCACTTCGTTGGTACCGGTTACTACATCTCCTGTATCAACTGCTTTTTCAACTGCGCTGTAGGTATCTTCTGCTAGTTCGTCTCCTGGTTCAAATTTCTTGTAAGCCATAAGCGTCACCTCTCAAGCCTCTGATCATCGAGGCACAACAAGAAAGAATCCGGGAACCTTTTTATACGGTTATCCGGATTCGGGATCCCAGTCTCCAAGCTTCTGGTTTTCCAGACGATCAAGCTCCTCATCCAGCTCCCGAATCAACATGTTCAGTCTGTGCATTCCGCCCTCCGAGGATGTATTGAGATCCCTGATACGGGAGAGAAGATGTTCCTTTAACGTATCTACAGCCGACAGCGAGGACTCTGAGCTCTCTATCTCATCCAGTCTTTCCCTTATTTTCTCATCCATTTTTTCTCTTACTTCTGTGCCGACTTTATTGATGACTCCATCTTCTTTCTCCTTTTGCTGTATGCCTCGATTAGGTCCTGAACACTCCTCGAGTTCTCCCTTTCTTCACGCACACCTGACTTCATCTTTTCCAGGCTTTCCTGCATCTCCTGTGAGAGGTAACTCATCTCTTCAACCATCTCCCTTACGTCCCGGAACTCCTGTTCGCCGAGGAATATTGGTTCATCCGAGCCCTCCTTCTTCTTCGATCTTATGACTTTTCTCTGTTCGTCACCCGAGTTCTGTTTCGACGAGGCGGCGGCTGAGTGCTGTACATTCTTGTCTTGCTCTCCGGAAGAGGTATCGAACCCTCTGCTTACTTTAGGCTTCTCACGGCTCTGTGACTGTTGGTTTTGCTGCTGTGTCCTCCTCTGTGCCTGTCCAGGGCCTGTACCGAGTCCGGATTCCGAGCTTCGGTTCCGGTCGCCGAAGTCTTCCTGTCCGCCAGAGTCACTTCTTTGCCGGGAGTTCTGTTGCTGAGGTGTTTGCTGCTGGTTCCTCTGTCCTGAAGGTGATGAGTCAAGTCCGTCAGGGGTAAGTCCCGAGTCCTGTTGCTGTCCCTGATCCTCCTGGATCATGCTCTTTATTTCCTTCATGTTTTCCTGGAGATTCTCCTTGTCATCCGATCCTATATTAAACATATACAGACCCCAAGAACGTATTGAAG
>CAKZNU010000107.1 GCA_937132175.1 uncultured euryarchaeote | reverse complement strand
GCCTTAGGCTCGGCTTCGGCCGGAAAACAATCCGGAAGGTCTCTCTCAAGGCTCATCTTCATACCTCTTTTCCCGCTTACAGCGGCTTCTACACAGTATCTCGGAGCTGAAACCGTCTTCTTGGGACTCGCCGTCTTCCTAGGAGTGATATCACTGGCTCTGGTTTTCAAGGGGAAAGACCAATAAACATCAAGCCCCAAAGGCATACTATGAAAGATGAGGATCTCAGGGATTTTGCGGAGGTGCTTGTAAACAGAGGTGCGAGAGTACAGAAGGGAGAAAACGTATACATTATGGCGTCTTCTCTGGAGGCTCTGCCCCTGTTCGAGGAGGTCCGCAGACAGGTCATGGATAGAGGAGGAAATCCACATGAACATCTTCTGTATGACTCCCAGATAGGTAGTGAAGGAATCGACAGGGATATGCTCCAACACTCTTCCAGGGAGCAGCTGGAGTCGATGTCAGAGGCAAAGCTTGAGGAGATGAAGAGGATGGACGCGTATATCCGGATAGGAGGTACAGAGAACCCCCTCGATATGAACGAAGCCGACTCCGGGAAGATAACAACGGTAAAGAAGGCTACGGAGGAGATACTCGAGGCAAGAATGGATACTAAATGGGTTGCCACCCGTTATCCCACCTCAGGGCTTGCACAGCTTGCAGGAATGCCTACGGAAAAGTTCCAGAGGTTTGTTGTCGATTCCGTAACCAGCGTGGACTGGGAGACACTTGAATCCAGAAATCATGAAGTAAAAGAGGTATTCGACGGCGCAGAATCCGTACATGTGGAGGCAGAGGGAACAGACCTCGAGTTCAGCCTATCCGGTAGAGAGGGAGAGACATCCGTCGGTAGACACAACCTTCCGGACGGAGAGGTATTCTACGCACCAAGAAAGAACTCTGTGAACGGAGAGATCTCATTCAGGTTCCCGGGAGTGCAGAACGGAAGGATAGCAGAGGACGTGAGGCTGGTATTCGAGGACGGAAAAGTCGTCGAGGCCTCGGCTTCATCAGGAGAGAAGTTCCTGAAAGAGATGCTGGAGACGGATGAAGGCGCGAGATACATCGGCGAGTTCGGGATCGGTACAAACAGACAGATAGACAGACACGTCAAAAACACCCTCTTCGACGAGAAAATCGGTGGCACAGTACATTTTGCCCTGGGACGAGCCTACGAGAGATGTGTACCTGAGGGAGAGGAAAGAAACAGATCAGGTATACACTGGGACATCGTAGAAGACCTGAGAACCGACGGCAGAATATACGTTGACGGCGAAAAAGTCATGGAAAACGGCAAATGGCTCTTTCATTAGTATAGCCCCGAAGAGGAAGTAAAGGTCTCGACCGCATTTAAAAATTTTCGATCGAATCCATTTATCCATGACAACGGTCTACGATGTAAGAGCTCAACCGCTGATCGATGAGGTCGCGGACGAGCTGGAGGAGGAGTTTGAGGCGCCGGAGTGGTCAAACTACGTAAAGTCCGGAAGTGACAGGGACAGCCCTCCGGAACAGGAAAACTGGTACCATATCAGAAGCGCGGCAATTCTCAGAAAGATATATACAGATGGTCCTCTCGGGGTATCAAGGCTAAGAACAATTTACGGAAAAAGAGAGGACAACGGACACGGACCTGAACACTCAGGCAAAGCCTCCGGAAAGGTAATCCGTACAGCACTTCAGAACCTCGAGAAAGCAGGATACCTAGAGACCGAGGAAGGAGAGGGAAGAAAGATTACGGAGAAAGGACAGAGCTTCCTCGATAGAAAATCCAGAGAAGTAAGCTGAGGTCGGAAACATGTCCGAGGACGAAATCGAGAAGCTAAGAGAGGAAAAGATGAAGAACCTCCAGGAAAGAGAGGAGGCAGAGGGTCAGGAACAGGATCAGAAGGAAAGAATCAAGGCTCAAGCCTCCAAGTACTTCACAGACGAAGCCTCCTCCCGCCTCGGAAACAAGAGACTCACCGATCCCGATCTCGTGGCACAGATCGAGACAAGGATCATGCAGCTTGGAAGAACCGGGCAGATAAGTGAAGGTGAGATAACCGATGAGCAGGTCAAGAAGATGCTGAAGGATCTTCAGGGCTCTGGGAACGACAGCCGTAATATAAGTTTCAGGAAAAAGTGATCTTACATGAGTTCAAACAAGAGTTCAGCGGAGAAAAAGAAGCTTGCAAAGGCGAATAAGAAGGCCAAGTCAGCGCCCAGATGGGTATCACTCAAGGCGTTTGGCATGGATCGTGCAACGGAGAAATCAATCAAGCCCCGAAAGGACAGACACTGGAGAAGAAACAGCATAGACTAGATGAACATAGAGAGATACAACTTCCGGGGAAACACAAACATAGGGCTACATGCATCCGTTACCGGCAAATACGCAGTTTTCCCGCCAGGGTTCAAGAGGAAAGACTTCTTCGAAGCTGAAGCCCATGCAGAAACCACGGTGGCGAGGACACAGCTGACAGGACTTTTCACGGCAGGAAACTCTAACTGCATACTGGTTCCGGACAGCATCACTTCAAGAGAGAGAAAGAACCTGGAAGACTCTGGCCTCGAGTTCAGAGTTCTCGAGGTAACTGATACCGCACTCGGAAACCTCATACTGGCGAACGACGAGGGAGCGGTAGTCGGCGAGAAGCTGAAACCTCACCTGGAAGAGATAGAGGAGGCACTTGGCGTCGATGTCGAGATCGGTACTGTGGGAGGCATCAGGAACCCCGGTGCAGCAGCACTAGCGAATCACAGAGGGGCACTTCTGCACAGAGAGGCCTCGGAACAGGAGGCTGAACACGTCAAGAAAGTTCTCGGATTAGACGAGGTGGACATAGGTACCGTGAACCTGGGAAGTCCATTTGTGGGATCAGGTGCGGCAGTCACGGGTGAAAACGTACTTGTCGGAGAAGACACGAAGGGCCCGGAGATAGGGCGGATAGACCGTGTTCTTGGAGAAGGCTGAGATCAGGGATTGTTTAAATAGTTTCTACGGCGAAACCTGAGTATGGGTATAGAACTTTGGATGGTTTTCGAGGCAGTTGCACCTGAGGAGGAAGGTGTAAAGGACTCACTTGATGACCACCTGGAAAAACTTTCTTCAGAGGACGAACTGGAGATAAACTCCGTTGAGACTGAAGAGGTAAAGAAGGTAGATGATCCGCATCCGGGACTGGACGAGGGGTTCTCGAAGGTTTCCGAGGTAACAGCCGATGCAGAATCATTCACGAAGGCGGTACAGATAGTGATAAACTACGGGCCGACTTACGTACAGATCGAGGGTCCTGATGGCTACGAGATAGAGCTTCCAGAGCTTCAAAACAGCCTTCAGGAAGTCGCAGACCTTGTACACCAGTACGCACAGATGGGTGTCGGAGGAGTCCTGGTTTCAAACCCGAGAGAGGAAGAAACATAAGGCTCCAGTCCACACAGAAACTTATGCTACCGGAAGGGCGACTCCACAGATGCCTGCTGCCGATACTGATGTTTATGCTTCTGGTATCCGCCGGGGTATCTACATCTATAGGTGACAAGGAGGTTGGTATAGACCTTGAGTCAAAGGACGTAGCCGCCTCCATAGAGGTACAGGAACTTACATCATCAAAGTTCAACTACGTTACAACCGTGGATGCCAGAAATCCTAACGCATCCACCAGAAACGGAAAGCTCGACTGCACGGTAAAAGACCTTACTCTTGGGTCAAGAATAGAGTGTCCGGTAAACCTAACAAGAGACTTCGTCATTAACCTCTCCTTCAGGGCGGATGGATTTATCGAGCAGAAAAGAGGTGCGAAGCTCTTCAGCTACAGACAGCCTATCTACAGGCCGACCGAATCATACAGACTTGAGGCCAGGTTACCTACCGGGGCAGCACTGGATAGCTCAAACAGCACCTCACAGGTTATAAGTCCATCAAACTACAGCACCGAGACAAACGGAAGAAGAATCTCGGTGATATGGAGAACTCAGCCGGACCTTGGGGACTCACTGAGCTTTGCCGTACTGTTCAACGAGTTTACAGGCACAGGTCCACCTAAAGAAAAAGACGGATTTCCCCTTGAAATCGCGGGACTGGTTTTTCTCCTGTCTATGATCACCGTCGCAGCCGGTATACTTGTATGGTTTCTGACCCGTGAAGAGCCGCAGAAAATTTCTGAAATCCGGGATGACCTGGACGAGGGCGAAAACGAGTTACTGGACGTGCTTCAGGAGGAAGACGGTGAATGTCTGCAGAAAGAGATAGTGGACAGCACAGGACACTCAAAGGCCAAGATATCAGGTACCGTATCCGAACTCGTAGAGAAAGATATAGTCGAGAAAGAGAAAGACGGCAGAAGCAACCGCCTGAAGCTGGCGGACGAATACAGGTTCTAGTTTATCCTGCGGTAGAGATAGGATATACTCCAACCCTGCCCTCAACCACCTTTCTACAGACACATCTCAGACTTGAAGATTCCGAGACCTTCTCAGATAAAGAAGCGTTCAAGCTCTTTGGAGAGACACAGTTTACGAACCCGGAAGACATATTCTCCTGTATCTCCATCTCAAGATTTCCACAGAAGTAATCATCCGGCTTCCCGGAGGTTTCAGGCGCCGGCAGGGCCTGCCCCGTGACAAACCCTAATAGGGCGGCTCCGAGGAGGATCCTGTACATTCTATCCCTCCAGCTTTGAACCTATCCGGTCGAGGCTTCCTACCCCTTCTATCCTGTTGGATCTGTTGCCGTTGAAAACGGTAGTAGGTATCGAGGTGACGTTGTACTGCTGCTTCAGCATCTCGACCATTCCATCATCCAGGTTTGCTGGTACCGTAAAGATCAGGACATCTGAGCCTCTTTCCTTCTTCGCCAGCGAGAGGTGTTCTCCCATCTCTGCACAGGCCTCACAGGTTTCTGCCGCACCTACCCTGCTTGTGAAGTAAAGCACTGTATCGGAGGTTCTTCCACATTTTCTGTTTATCTCCTCTGCAAACATCCAGTAACGTATGCCTGAAAGTATATACGACCGTTTCAGAGTCTCAAACTCCTGTCCCTTCAGCAGGCTGTCCTCTTGATAAGTCTGGAGGCTGGAAAGCCTCTTGTTGTAAGATGCCACTATGTCCTGAAGCCCGGTCTCCAGTACATCACAGTCCTGTACGTTTCACTTCTCAGATAGTTCAGCTGCATCTGGGTACTCTGAAGCTCAACGTTGTTTTTCTCTATAGAGTTTTCCAGGGCGGATACCCTTGCATCGTCCAGCTGGCCGCTCATAAAGACTCCAAGCAAGAACACAATCACGGTGAGAACGCCTGCAAAGATATACCTGTAGTGGTTTATATCGGTCAAGTACATTCACCTCGAATAGACATAGTAATCACATCTACCTCCTCTTGAAGAGTAAACTTCCTCAAATGATTTATTTAACCTGTCCTCGAACCGCCTGATGTTTTCCTCGCAGTTCTCTATTGCAGGGGTGCAGTACCACGAACACCTGTTTATCGCCACGTGGTCTACCTTTTCACTGGATACCTTGCAGAAACCTGTATCTTTCCTTGATGTGCAGCTGTTTACATCAAGCATCGGTCCCTGGCCGAGATGCTCCGGTCTCACCGGAATATACCGGAACCCGCCTCCTACAATGGTCGAGGGAGAGTTAGAAAGTACCGTTCCGGTAAGATCCTCGGTAGCAGAAAGAAACTCCTTTCTCTCATCCAAACGACCGGTACTTTGCTCAGCAACGGCGAAGGACGACGCAGCCAGAGAAATAAGCAAGATCATATGAAGTAAAGAGAAACCTTTCAGCGGGTAATCAGGCTCCGAGAGATATTCTGTCAAGGTGTGAAGTAGGTCGGATGTGAGAAAGGCTCCAAGAGGCAGAAGCAGGAGCATGAACCTGTTGAGCTTGTGTGGATAGATCGTGAAGAAGATGTACAGTGTACTGAATGCTATTACAGGGAGGTCAAGCTTTTCTCTGCGGAGCTTGAGCTGTGTCAGGGACGCAGCTATCCCTCCGGTAACCAGTAGTGAGGATACGGGTAGTGCCGACAGCATCATGTTGACGGGATACCACAGCCCAAACAGGTATTTATCAGGGTTGAGGGCTGGGACGGTTGCACCTGAAAGCACCGAATGCAGCATCTCCCCGTACAGAACCTGGTTGAAAGCCATAAAGGGTACCGCCAGAAGAAGGACTCCTGTAGAGTAGATCATTCCATCCCTGACAAGTCTATGAATATTCCCAGTTCTCACGTACCTGATAAGGAGAAAGACGACTACGGCCGGACCTATCAGGGCCCCAGGGTACCGGGTGAGAAAGGCCAGGGAGCTTGCAAGACCTGCTGCAAGAAATCTTCTGTCCCGAACCAGATAAACAGCTAAAAGTATGAGAAGGCCGGCAGGTATTGATGTGAGGAAGTAATGAGACCATCTCACGTAAAGAGCCGAACCCGCCAGAATGAAGACAGCCGTTAGGGCTCGGCGACGATCCACATGTATACTGTACCTGTAGAGAAAGGCAAGTCCAGAAGCCGCAAAAAGCACACCTGTCAGCCTCACAAGAGAAGCCATGGGAAGCCCCGTCTTCGACATGAATGCCGCAACCACAGGCATCAAGGGAGGACGAAAAGACTCCCATAGGCCGATCTTCCAACCTGAGGCTATGGCTTTACCCATACCGACGTATACGCTTGAGTCCCATATAAGAGGTCTACCGGATCTAAGATAGACCATGAAGATCTGTAAGGCAGCAAAGAGACCGATTACCAATGCAAGTTTTCGCTGGCGTCTCAGTGTCTTTCACCACCGGGTTCCCACGTCGAACAAGTAGTTGGCAATGAGTTTAATCGATGCCACCAGATACATGAAACCTATTACGAAGACGTACATTGCGGCGTAGAAGAGGCCTGGCAGTATGCCTTTGCTTAAGGCGTTTTCACCCGTGTATCTGGAGGTAAGATACAGCGTTGAAGCGGTAAGGGCGAAGATTGACACCATCATAGCAGTTGATACGGCCCTTGTACCTATCAGAGACCAGTAGGCATCCTGCAGGAGAATCTGGAAAGACGCGTCAAACGTGAAGAAATCAAGGCCGATCTGTGATATAGCCTCTGTAATATCTGCCAGGGGCTGCAATGTCAGAAAGCTTACAAGCCCGAGAGTGAATATCGACATAGTCGGCATCACCAGGTTCGAAGGTAAGGTGAAGAAACCGAACTCTCCGTACTTGCGATTAAACATCATCTTTCTGTACTTGATAAGTTCCTGAAGCGAACCTGTATACCACCGTTTCCTCTGATGGTAGAATGCCTTCCAGTCTGAAGTAGCCACGGTATGTACCACGGCATTCCGAGCATGTCCTATCTCCCAGCCGTCTCTGTGCATACGGTAACATACCTCCTGGTCTTCCACCAGTGATTCCTCGTCGAAGCCTCCCATCTCTTCGAGCGCGGACCTTCTGTAGATGCTGAAAGGTCCCGGAGTGACGTTTATAGCCCCTAGATGCCCGAGAATCTCTCTGGTATATATTCCGACAAGGTACTCAAGCCACTGTATCCTCTGTACAAGGTTCTGAGGTTCATGTACCTTCATCGCGGATGCAACTGCGCCTGTATCTCCGTCAAAGTGGGAGACGAGGTTCTTGAGGGCGTCTTGCTCAAGTCTCGAGTCTGCGTCCACGCATGCAAAGAGCTTTCCGGTGGCCTCACTAATGCCTGTGTTGAGCGCGGCGCCTTTACCCTGGTTTTCCTGTTGGACAAGCCTTACCTGATCCCGGTCGGTGTATTTCTTGACCTCCTCGGCGGTGGAGTCCTGGCTTCCGTCGTCAACGACTATGATCTCAAGCAGTTCCTTGGGATACTCCAGGTCCAGAACCGACTCAATCGTCATTCCTATCGTGTCTTCTTCGTTGTACGCAGGTATGGTTATAGATACCGAAGGCCAGGTTTCCGGCCATTCAACGTTCCTGCTGAAGCTGTCTCTCTCCAGAAAGGATAGAAGCTGGAATATGGTTATGTAGGTCACGACCAGATACGAGGACCATATAAGCAGCCTTATCATCTTAGTTTGGGTTTTGACCCCAGGTTTTTATCCCTTCATTATCTCTCTAAGCAAGACAGTGGCGTAACATCCCTTAGGTAGATCGAACTTGACGGTCATCGTGTGGCTGTTCATGTTGAGCTGATCCTCACCTATATCTATGATCTCGAAGTTTCTGAAGTCAGCAAAGGCCCTTCTGTAGGTTCCCTCACTTCTGAGCTCCGGGAACTCCTGAAGACGGAAATCCTCCTGTGAGACACCTTCCTCCTCCAGAATCTCCTTTACAAGATTCTCCGGTCTGTTGTCCTTCAGGTCGGTCTTGTATCCTACCAGAGGCATCTCGTACTCCTCCTCGTACCAGTCTTCCTCCAGAAGCGTAGACAGAGTGCGGTTGAAAACCCAGGACTGGTATGCATGTACGAAAAGCTCCTGTAAACCTTCTGGAAGCCTCTTTATGGCTCCTCTGTAATCATCAGGGTTCTTGTTGAGGTGGTAAAGAAGTGTTTTCTCGTACCTGTAACTTTCCGGAAAGTCCTCGGC
>CAKZNU010000106.1 GCA_937132175.1 uncultured euryarchaeote | reverse complement strand
GCCTCAACGTATTCATCTTCTCTGCCTTCCTCGATAAGTTTCAATGGGTGTTCCCCGACATGTGACGAGATTATGAACTCTTCTCTTGCGAGGCCTACTCCTTCAACCGGTAGCTGTGCGACGTGGAATACCTCTGATGGTTCTCCGATGTTGACCTGTACATCTGTCTCTGTCTCCGGTATCTCGTCGAGGTGGTGCTCTTCGACGTTGAAATCAAGTTTGTCCTCCCAGACTTTTCCTGTAGAAGAGGAACAGTCCACTGTGACGTCCTGACCGTCTTTCAGCTTTGAAGTGGCGTTTTCCGTTCCGATGACTGCCGGGACACCGAGTTCTCTGGATACGATCGCTGCGTGAGAGGTTCTACCGCCTTTATTCGTGATTATTGCCCCGGCCTGTTTCATGATCGGTTCCCAGTCAGGGTCTGTCATGTCTGTGACGAGGACTTCCCCTTCCTCGAACTGGTCAATCTCTTTCGGACTGTCCAGGACGTGTGCGGTACCGTTCCCGATCTTGGATCCGATAGCTTCTCCTTCAAGGATGACTTCTGATTCTTCCTCGAGTTTGTGATCCTCGATCACGTTTTCATCCTTCTCCGCCTGTACTGTCTCAGGCCTTGCCTGGACGATGTAAAGTTCCTTCGTCTGGCCGTCGAGAACCCATTCGATATCCATAGGCTTTCCATAATGATCTTCGATCCTCAGAGCATATTTAGCCAGCTCCTGGACCTGGTTATCTGTTATACAGTATTTTTCCCTATCTGCTTTGTCTACCTTAACTTCCTTGTTGTCATTTTCATCGCTATCATCGTCTCTGACAAGTTTGATCTCTTTGTCTCCAAGCTTTCTCTCAATAATCCCCATGTTTTCCTTGAAGACTGTGAACTCATCGGGGTTGACCTCTCCAAGTACAACATATTCTCCGAGGCCATAACTTCCATTGATTGTTACAACGTTGTCGAAACCTGAGTCAGGGTCCAGCGTGAACATGACGCCTGCTGCGCCGATATCACTCCTACCCATCTTCTGCACTACTGCACTCAGCTTTACATCGAAATGCGAGAAGCCTTTGTCCTCTCTGTAGGAGATAGCTCTGTTGGTGAAAAGAGAGGCATAACAGTCTTTCACTCTTTTGATAAGATCCTGCTTACCCTGAACGTTCAGATATGTCTCCTGCTGTCCTGCGAAAGAAGCACCCGGCAGGTCCTCTGCCGTCGCAGATGAACGTACAGCAACTTCAGGATTATCTACGCCCAGCTTTTCCTCAAGCTCTTCGTAGGCCTCCACGAAGCTTTCTCTAAGTTCTTCCGGCATCTCAGCCTCCTTGATGTGGGCCCGGATCTGTTCTCCCCTTCTCTGGAGGTCGTTCACATCATCCGTGTCAAGGCCGTCCAGAAGTTTTTCGATCTTATCCCTCAGATCGGTATCGTGTATAAATTTATCGTAGGCGTCGGCTGTAGTCGCGTAACCGGGCAGTACAGGTACGTCCACCTC
>CAKZNU010000105.1 GCA_937132175.1 uncultured euryarchaeote | reverse complement strand
ACGAGGCCCCGTTCCTGTAACGTTGAATGCTTCCTCAGGCGAGAGAGGATCCTCTGAGGTATCTACGGAAACCACCGGTCTGTCCGCCACACCGGTCGTAATCTCTACAGAGTTGGTGCCGGAGTCTGCCGAGAAAGAGAAGCTTACGTCCCCGTTCCCTCCGGAAGTCTTGTTTGCAAGCAGGGAACCATCCCGTCTCAACTCCATGAATCTGTGCCGTGAAACGTTTCCAAGTACAATTTCTACCGTGGAACCGGAAGAAGCATTTAGATCAAACTGTGTAAGCTGACCTGAGAAGTTATACGTGTCGTCGAAGGCAGAAAGCTGTCCGTAAGCCTCGCCCGCACCATTGTTAATTACAGATATGTTTTTACCGCCGAAGCTCGTCGCATTACCATAGTTTTCAAGGAAACGGGTAGAGATCTGGGAAGTAAGGTTGAAACGGAAGCTGTTTTCCTCCTGTACAATCTCAGCAGACTCCAGGACGACATCGCCCTTGTTCTGTACTGTGTCACCGTCAAAGTCCCCGACACCACCAGCAAATATAAGGTTTCTTCCCCCCGTATCGACCTCGTTACCGGAACTATCAATGTAGTTGAGGTAATCGTTACTTGGCTTCCGGTACAGGACGTCCTTGTCACCATCTCCATCAAAGTCCGCAACGCCACCGACATCGAACGCGCCCACTCCGGTATCGACATCGTTGCCAGAAGAATCACGATACCTCAAGTTATCGTTAGTATCCCGGAAGAGAACATCAAGATCACCATCACCATCAAAATCCGCAACACCACCAATGTCTTCCGCCTGTACCCCAGTGTCTTCTATTGTTCCGTTGTCATGTGCGTACTTTAAGTTGTTAGAACTGTCTGTGAAGAATGCTTCGAGGTCGTCGCCGCTGCATGTATCTGGTCCGAGGCCGCAGGATGCTGCGGCAGCGTCGCCCGTTGCTGCGACCATGGATAGAAGTAACACGGCGGACATGAGGATATGTTTTCTTCCCGTGGATACGTTCTGTAGAGACAAAAAGGATTCCTTTGACTGATAGGGACTGAACATATACTGTTTGTATGGTAGATACCGGTATATAAACCATGGGATATGTGATGAGGCGGTAACCGGTCTGTAACCGTGTTAAAGTCGGGTTTCCGGGTCCGATGGTTTTTTCCAGAAAAAGTTTTTTGCGGTCGCCGGGATTTGAACCCGGGTCGTTGGCTCGAGAAGCCAACATGATTGGCCGGACTACACTACGACCGCCTTGTGTTTGCGGTGTTGGGCGGGAAAGCTTCTTAAGTGGTGTTCGGGACGGATACGGTTTTAGTTTCTTTCCACCAGTACCTGTATGTATGAACCTGAAGAACTTTATTCCGGATAACTACGGCGAGCTTGAAAACTCTGATCTGGAGCTTTCTGAGGGACGTATCTCCCGTCTGATCCGTGAACGTATGGACGATGACCAGACTCTTGACGGGGATGTGCCACATGTGATTAACTGTGTGCTTTCCGAGCTTCTGGAACAGGTTATTGATTCGACTCTGGATGAGGCGGAGATGATGGCACGCGTGAAAGAGTCCCATCTCAGGGTTGCGTTGAGAGACGTCGAGATCGAGGAAGAGTACAACGCCCGCACCGAGGCATTCATCGAGGAGTTACGCAGTATCTCGGATGAGATGGAAAAGACTGCGGACAGGATCGAGGAAGACTAGGGAAAGAAACTTATTAGATGAGATTCATCTGGTTTGTATGGATAATATGAACCGGCTTGAGCTAGGTTCCTATATCCTGGTACTGGTCGGAGGCATAACGTGGGGTCTGGAGGGACTTTCCTCGTTTGTCCCTACCAGCCTGAACCCGGTAGATCTTCTGGCGGAAGCCATCGGTGTACCAGAGCTTGCTTCAGGAGTCTACCTTCTGGTAGGTCTCAGCGCTCTGTACCAGGTCTACTTCGGGTACGAGATGTATCAGGAGTAACCACTTTCCCTCTTTTTTCTTGATTTATTCTTGCTGTAGCTCGCGGAGGGCATCCATCTGTTCCTCGACCTTGCCTATCTGTGAGTACATCGTGTACTGGATGTAGAGGTAGAGGGCTCCGGCACCGAGTACTGCGCCTCCGAGAAACGTCAGGGCATGTGTCAGCAGACTCATGTATCCTCAGGTACGGCCGAGGGTTATTAATCTGAACCCTCCAAAAAATCTTAGGTGAATCAAGTTTGACAAGGTACAGTTTGGTTGAGCTTCCGTACGAGTACGATGCTCTTGAACCGGCGATTTCGGAACAGGTTATGACGTGGCACCATGACACACACCATCAGGGGTATGTCAACGGTGTAAACTCGGCGGAAGAAGGTCTGGAGGCCCAGCGTGAGGAAGGAGACTTCTCGGATACAGGCTCCCTGCTGGATCAGTTTACGCATAACTTCTGTGGAAACGTTTTGCATGAGATGTTCTGGAACAACCTCAGTCCGAACGGAGGGGGACGCCCGGAAGGCGAGCTCATGGAAAAGATTGAGGAAGACTTCGGCAGCTACGAGAACTGGAGAGAGGAGTTTAAGGCTGCGGCGTCTTCAGCCTCCGGCTGGGCTTTACTGGTCTATATCCCGTACACGGATGAGCTTCACAACGTCGCGGTAGATGACCACGATGACGGAGCAGTATGGGGCGCTCACCCGATTCTGGCGGTAGACGTATGGGAGCATTCCTACTACCATGACTACGGACCGGACCGCGGAGAGTTCGTGGAAAACGTCTTGGATCTGGTTGACTGGAACGACGTTCATGAAAACTTCATGGACATGTTCGAGAAGTTCAACTGAGACAGAAACCCTCTTTTTCCATCTCTTTCTTTATTCGTATCTTAATGCTTCCTCAGGCGGCAGCTTTGCAGCCTTTCTTGCCGGAAGTACACCGGAAAAGACTCCGAGGACAAACGAGAGTAAAAGTGTGCCTGATGCCAGTAAAGGAGACGGTACAGCCGTTATCTGTATCTCGGCGAGACGTGTAGCCAGCGCCGCACCCAGCAGTGACATACCTGTACCTATGGAGAGACCCATCACTCCTCCGGTGACACCTATGAACCCTGACTCTAGGACAAAGAGGGAAAGGATCTGTCTTCTGGACGCGCCTATCGCCTTCATAAGCCCGATCTCCGAGGTTCTCTGAGTAACGGAGGTATACATCGTGTTCATGATGTTGACTGAGCCAACAAGCAGGGATATAGAGGCGATTCCGGTCACAACCCCGCTGACCACGGCAAGAATGTTACCGAAGCTTGAGACCAGTTCCTCCTGTGTCTGGACCGAAAAGATTTCTACGTCCCCCTCGAGGTCGTTTATATCTCTGAGACGTTTCTCGACCTCTTCGGCAGCTTCCTCCGGTGTAAATCCATCCTGCACCCTCGCAACGATGTCATCGTACGTTTCGTCTGTTTCCAGAATGTCTCGTGCCTGGCTGTACGTGGTGACTGCGGCCCGGTCTACCGAGGGATCTCCTGTAGCCTCGTAGAAGCCTACGGTTTTGAGGTCTTCGCCTTCGATGGTGACTGATGATCTCAGTGGGACCTCCTGGCCGAACACGTTTTCCCTGAGATCCGAGCCCAGGACGGTACTTGATGTATCCGCCGGCCTGAGTCCTCTGCCGGGACCTGTATCGAGAGAGTAGGAGTTCCTGAATAGATCTCTGTACTCCGGTCTTACACCTATCAGTGTTATGAAGCTTCTCTCGTCATCGTAGGTACCTGCCGTAGACGTGAATATTATTCCGGCGGCTTCCCCGGTTTGTTTCACGGATCTTACCGCCTCAAGTTCCTCGTTCTCCAGTTTTTCGGATGAGGAGGTGTCTATGAATATCTTGTCTGCTCCGATCTCTTCCGCCTGTTGCTGTATGGAGCTTTCCAAACCCTGGCCCAGGGACACCAGGGAGACAACAGCGGCAATGCCTACAGCTACACCTATTACGGTAAGCAGGCTTCTCCTGGATCTGTGGACGATGTTGGTC
>CAKZNU010000104.1 GCA_937132175.1 uncultured euryarchaeote | reverse complement strand
ATCTGAGTTCCTCAACTGCGGTTTCTGAGACCCTCTCGGCTCCGGCCTTCCTGATTATCCTTTCTATAGGTGCGTTCGGTAGTTCCATAGTACCACGTTAAGGTCAACCCCGATGATTCTTTAATAGTATACCCCTGATGCAGTTCCGTGAAGGCCATAGATACAAACGTGGTGGTCCGGGGCGCATCCGGCACAGAGCTCAGAGACGCAGCAACGGTGCCAGGAGTCATCGAAGAGGTCAAGAGTAAGGGTTTTTCCAGACAGGCAAAACGCCTAAGCCTCACCGTGATAGAACCCGGAGAGAGTGAGGAAGTTCGGGAGGTCTCGGAAGCCGTAAACTCTCCAACGTCGGAGACAGACGAAAACCTTGTCGCTCTCGGAAAGGAAAGAGACATCACGGTTGTATCAGACGATAAGGCTGTTCAGAACCTGTGTCACATTCTTGGGATAAGTTACGAGGGCTTCATGGATGAAGAGATAGAGGAGCCTGTAGAATGGTTTTTTAGCTGTAAAAACTGTGGAAACAGTACAGAGGATCCGGAAAGATGTAGGCGCTGTGGCTCGGGAAATATTACTCGGAAGGTCCGTGAGTATAGCTCAGGATAAACTGTTTCGTAAGCATCAACAGCAGAGGACCCAGCACTATGCCTTTTATCCCCAGAGTGATCGGTCCTGCAAGGAATCCCAGAAATATTACGAGAGGATGTTCGTCCATTCTTTTCGAGCCGACGTACGGACGCAAAACTATCTCGGACATCAGGTTAATGACCACAAGTCCGAAAAGCAGTATCATAGTCGCCTTTAGAGGCGCCCCTGTCATGAAGTAGTATGCACTCATCGGACCGTAGAACATGAAAGCTGCGACGAGAGGAAGTAAAGCCGCGATCGCGACCAGTATAGCCCATAAAGGTATCAGAGGTATCGGTGAGGTCAACTGACCTATAACCCAGAAGCCGACCGCAGTTATCAGTCCAAGTGCTGCCGCCACCACGAACTGTGTCACGAAGACTCCTTTTAGTATATCGTCGATGGATCCTAGAACGCTGAAGATGATTCCTTTCTCCGGCTGGGGAACGTTCTTCATGATGTCGTTGAACCTGTTTTCTATGGATGCTCTGTCCTTGTACAGATACAGAGCCGTGACCAGAAAGATAGCTACGTCTATAAGCAGAGATGGGATAGAGCTGAAGGTATCGAGAAGGTAGTTCGTCAACATATCAGATGCTCTTCCCAGAAAGGATCGCAGATTGTCTTGGAACTGTTCGGATAGCTGCAGAAAGTCGACTATGCTTATCACTCCTTCACGTATGGAGCCTGTAAAAGTATTTACCTGTTCAAGTATCACGAAGAAGTTGTTGACGAATATGTACATCACGGCCGTGACCCCAACCACGACACCGCCCATAATAAGCGTTGAAGACAGTACTTCGCTGTCTATGTACCCGTTAACGTGTTTATGCGCAAACCTCAGCATGTAGGAGACAAAGACAGCCAGAACTATTGCGTCGAGGAACGGATAGAGTACAACAGCACTCAGGAGCATCATAAGAATAGTAACAAAAATCCTCGCCCGTCTGTCCCTGTCTGCTTTGTCCATGTTTCAGACAGATTCATCAAGCCTTAAATCCTTTTCACGGATGGCACGACTCTTCTGTTACCACTGCAGAATGATCTCAAAAACCCAAACCTATAAAATGCCTCGGGTTAATCTAATGATATAAGGTGTAATCTGATGAGTGAAGAGTCCGCCGAAAACATTCCCAGAAGGCAACACGATAACTACGAGGTACCGGATGAATGGAAGGAGGATGATCCGGACGAAAATGGAGATACCGTAGACGAAGAAGAGATAGACGGTGAAGGATACGAGCTGGTGCAAGAGGAAGCTGAAGAAGGAGATACAGTTCTTACATGTTCAGAATGTGGCGGACAGCAGTTCGAGGAAGATTCCTCAAAGGGAGAGCTTGTGTGCATAAGCTGTGGAACCGTAATTGATGAAAACAGGATAGACGAATCGGCAGAGTACAGAGCTTTCAATGCGGAGGAAAGAGAAAAGAAAGCTCGTGCAGGACAGCCACTTACTTACACAAAACACGATATGGGTGTCTCAACCGAGATAGGGAAGGGCTCAGGTGAACTGTACAAGGTCTCCGGAGACAAGAGAGCGCAGTACTACAGGTTAAGAAAATGGCATAAACGTCTCACGAACTCCAAGGACAGAAACCTTGGCTTTGCCCTCTCCGAGCTAAACTCCATGATCTCGAACCTCAACCTCCCGGAGTCGGTTCACGAGGAAGTAGCCAGGCTATACGAGAAGTCGGTGGATCAGGGACTGGTCCGTGGACGTTCAATGGAGTCTATAATCTCAGCCATACTATACATAGTAGCGAGGAAACAGGGAACACCCAGGACGCTGGACGAGATATCGGATGCTTCAGGCATCGAGAAACGTGAGATAGGAAGAGCATACAGATACGTCGCCAGAGAACTCGGCCTCCGTATCCTGCCGGCGAAGCCACAGGACTACGTCCCCCGGTTTGCCGGAAAGCTACAGCTGTCCGGAACCGTTCAGGCACAGGCACGGGAGATTCTCAAGGAGGCACGTGAAAGAGATCTCCTGTCAGGCAAAGGACCAACAGGTCTTGCAGCAGCCGCACTGTACATAGCAGCGGTCCTACAGGGAGAAAAACGCACCCAGAGAGAAGTAGCAGACGTGGTAGGAGTCACCGAGGTAACGATCAGGAACCGTTACAAGGAACTCGCTAAGAAGCTGGGCCTGCAGGAAGAACTGGAAGAGAAAAACGCCTAGAGATCTGAAAGCACCTCTCTGAGATCTCCGAAGGGCGCTTCCGTCTTCACGCCTGTAGGCGAGAAATGTGTGCGGCCGGTAACATAGCCAAGGTCCGAAAGCCTCTCAAGAACCTCATCACGCCTGGGAGACTGTATACCCAGCTGGGAGGCCATCTCATGTATATCATAGTACGGCTTCCGGATCCGTGAGCCAGAATGAATTTTCTCCAGAAGCTCACGTGACTTCTCCCAGTCCTCAGGAGTACTTTCCAGCATACTCTCCGTAAAACGTGTATCTGACAGCGAACCCGTCCAGAGAGGTCCCGCATAACTCAGGTCCTCGTTACTACAGAAGCCACATTTCCTGACTTTCTCGAGTTTCCTCCACCTGCATTCTGGACAGAAGCTGAGGTAGCCGATATCCTCAAGACTTCTGTTCGCCCGTGACTTTGACTCAGTTACCCTTCCTATCAGTCGGGAGTAATGCCTGTGATGGAAACAGATTTTCGGGTCAAAGCATTTATCGTATCTTGCGAAGTTCTCGAAGGCTTCCTTGATGTAGATCCTGAGCCCCGTCTCGTGCATAAAACTGTTTCTGAGAGGTCTGGATCCGTAACGCCTGCGACACACCTTTGGGTAGCTGCCGGAGGTCGCGGAGTTATCCGTGGCCGTAAGCCCTACCAGACTCCGATGGTTCGCAGCTCTGGCCGCAGAGTCCAGAAACTGCGTAAAAGGTCCGAAAGGATCAACGTCCACAACATGGAAGTAGTTCCTGAAACGCGAAAGAACCGTGTTTGCATCCTGCTCATGTGTGGAAGCCTCCAGGCCGTTCGCATCAATACCTCTTTCTACGGCCTCGATGGCGGAGGGATTCGGATCACAGAAATGGAGATCATCGACCAGATCCGAGTACCTCAGTCCACGGATACCTGATGCAGCAGTCGCATCCACGCCTCTCACCTCCGTGTCAAGCTCCTCGCTGAAGACCCTAACTGCAGCCTCCGAGAGATCTCTGTTGATCCTCATCTCCGGATTGTAGAACACCTCGGAGTCGGTATCAGGCTCATCCTGAACCTCTGCAAAAAACCGGAATCCGCGCTCGTTCAAACTCTTCATGATACAGATTCTACAGGCTGAAGCTTAAACTCAGGGACATTAACCGAAACATTTATATTGGTAAAGCCTGTCTCGGCCCGATAGATACTTTATAAGCTTTTACAGGTCGTTGACGAGTCAGGTGCTTTAGACTTGAGCTCTACCGTGAAGGAGGTAAAGGAAGCAGAAAAGAAGGCAGAAGAGATTGTAGAGGAATCAGAAAACGAAAAGAAGAAGGCTCTGGATCAGGCACGGCAGGAAGCGGAAAGACTAATAGAAGATGCCAGAGAAAAAGCCTCATCGAGAAAGAAAGAAGAGATCAAGGAGCTTAAGGAGCAGCTAGAGGAAGAGAAAAAAGAGATCAAGCAAGATGCCGAGGAGGAGGCACGGGAACTCAGGGAATCCGCTGAGGAAAACCTTGAGGAGACAGTAGAGCATCTTGTAGAGAAGTTCAAGAAGTCACACGTAGAGTAGAGGAGACAACCTATGCCAGAAGAAATGAAAAAAGTATCGATAACCGGTCCCAGAACGGTACTAAAAGAGACAATAGACAGTCTCTGGGAGCTGGGAGTACTCGATATAGATGAGTACAGCGGCGAGCTCGACAGCATAGATTCATTTGAGGAAGCAGACGAGCTCTCAGAGCTTCTGGTGGATATAAGATCCCTGCTTTCGAAGATGGAGGAACCGGAACAGGTAGAAAAAGAGGAAGCAGAGATAGGAGAGGTAAAAGACTCTATAGATAGAATAAGAGAAAAGATAGATGATATAAACTCGGAGCAAAGCAAAGTAAAGTCACGAAAAGAATCGATTAAGGAAAAGATAGAGTTTTTCGAAGGGCTCAAAGGATGCGGCCTTAATATCTCGGATCTGAAGGGAACTGACCGCCTGAAGGTAGCGGTCGGAAAGCTGGACTCCAGCCTTGATGAAGAGGAAGATGAAGAAGGTTATGAAGCATTCAAGGGAGAAGAGTTATCGGCCGTAGCTTATGACTCCAGCGAGAAAGATTCAGGCGAGATAGACTCGCTTCTAAAGGAGAGACGATCCGTACCGGATACTGATCTTGAAGGTTCTATTGAAGAAGTACTTGACGAACTCAGGTCGAGAAGAGACGATGTCGAGAGAAGCAAGCGAGCCCTGAAGGGACAGATGGAGGATATGTGCAGGGAGTGGTACGGAAAGCTCGAGGCTACAGAGGAGTTCCTTGAGGCAAAGGTATCGAAGGCACAGGCACCGATGAACTTCGGTGCCACTGAACACGCCTTCATCGCAGAAGGCTGGATACCTTCCGGCAGAATAGATGAGGTAAAGGAGAAACTCGCAGAAGACACGGAAGGAGACATTCACATAGAAGTAGAGGAGACTGAAGAGGAGCCTCCTGTCAAACATGATAACCCGGGACCGGTGGAACCTTTCGAGTCCCTCACAGACCTTATGTCGGTACCGAGCTACAGAGAGATCGATCCTTCCTTCGTACTTATGCTTACATTTCCCGTGTTCTTCGGTTTCATGATCGGGGACGCAGGATACGGCATCACGACGCTTGCAGTCTTCTACGGAGGCTACAGGCTTTTCCCACAGGCAGCGGACATCTTCAAGTCCCTGATGTATGCCTCCTTCTGGACACTGGCTTTCGGTCTCTACTTCAGCGAGGCCTTCGGCAAGGAAATAATGTTTTTCGGAAAAGAATCCATCTTGACAGAGCTTACAGGTCTCAGTATGTTCCAGGCCCTGCCTGCATTTTCGAAGGCACACGCAGAGACAACACTGTTCGGTCTTTCACAGGAACCTATCTCATCCTGGACAGTGATCTTCGGTGCGTCGGTACTGCTCGGAGTTTTACATGTAAACTTCGGATACCTCCTCGGAGCGGTAAACGAGTACAGACGCCACGGCATTGTCGCAGCCGTACTTGAGAAGCTGAGCTGGATTACTCTCCAGATAGGTATCGGTGCCGCAGTCTTCGGTTTCACGGCTCCAGGACTGGCGGTTGCAGCAGCTTCAGTGCTGATGCTTTACATGGGCGAAGGCGTCGAAGGTGTAGTCGAGATACCTTCCCTGGCGTCGAATATCCTCTCCTATCTCAGGCTGTTCGGAGTTGCAGTAGCGGCACTCTCGCTGGCAAAGGTTGTGAATGCTCTTGCTGCACCACTGTTTGCGTCCGGAAGCCTCGCAGGCACGGTAGCAGGTGTTTTTGTTCTTGTGTTGGGTCACACCTTCAACACGTTCATCAAAATCATGGAAGGATTCCTCCAGGGGATACGGCTTCACTACGTAGAGATGTTCGGAAAGTTCTACGAAGGAGGCGGAAGAATCTACTCCCCGTTCGGAGGAGACAGAAGCTTTTGAGGTGAAAAATCAAATGGCAGAAGCAGCAGGAATAGGTCAGTTTGCAGGACTGGCGGCAGGACTGGCAGTAAGCCTGACGGCAATCGCAACGGCTTACGCACAGGCAAAGATCGGAACAGCATCAGTAGGAGCACTTGCAGAGGACGACTCGCTGTTCGGAAAGACACTTGTCCTGACCGTTGTACCGGAGACTATGGTTATCTTCGGTCTGGTCGTAGCACTGATCACAACAGGATTCATATAGGAACACCCCGAGGGAGGGTACAAACCCTCCTTTTTCCACTTTCATCAAAGGTGAAACAAGATGTCACTCAAAGAAGTCAAGAACACGATAATACAGGAAGCCGAAGAAAAGGCAGAGCAAAACAGAGAAGAAGCAGAGAAGAAAAGAGAGGAAATAATATCTGAAGCAGAGGAAAAAGCCGAACAAATAATACAGGAGACAGAATTAGATATAGAGTACGAAAAGGAAACGATAAGACAGAAAGCAAGCTCAAACGCAAGAATAGATGCAAATCGGAAA
>CAKZNU010000103.1 GCA_937132175.1 uncultured euryarchaeote | reverse complement strand
ATCCTTACCGGACCTGTAATCCTCTACGGCCTCAGGGTTTTCCTCCACCGCAGACTCTACAAGCTTCGATAAACGGTCCCCATCCGCCTTCGAGTACTCTCCAAGCGAGATTTTCTCCGTGAGGTCTTCGCCCTCTTCTGCCTGGAGTCGTCCCTGAACAACGTCTTCGACACAGTCCTGTATGAAATCTTCGGTGCTTTTCTCGGAGAACTCTCCGTCTGAAAGCTTTTCGAGAGCGACCTTCATCAGAGTCAGCAGGAACTCTTTATCACCGGCTTTACTGTTTACCCTCGGATAGGAGACTTCTTGGTAGTTCAGTGTCTTTTTGAGTTCGCCGGTCATCCATGAGGCGGCTTTTTCCGCTTCCAGATCCGATCTCTCTACAAGTCTTTCAAAGTCTCTGGACATCTCCGGTACCGATACAAGAGACTCTATGAGCTTGTCTGATATGCCGTACTGTCTCTGAAGCCTCTGAATCTTTTCTCCTGGAAGCTCTGGAAGCTTCTCCTCTACTTTTTGCTGTAGCTCTTGATCCAGTTCCTGATCCGTCAGGTCGGGTTCGTATATGTATCCGTAGTCCGACTCTGTCTCCTTCTCTCTCAGGGTCTCCGTTGCGCCCATATCCGAGTTGAAGCTTCTGGTCTGTTGTTTTACGTCTCTACCTCTTTTCCTGAGCTGTTTCTGTCTGGATATCTCGTAGCTCAGCGCTTTCTGGACCTCGGAGGTGCCTGTAATGTTTTTGACTTCTACACGTGAGCCTCCCTGTATCGAGATGTTTGCATCTGACTTTATCGAGTACTCGGATTCCGGGCTGTACAGTCCGAGGTACTCCAGCATCTGTGAAAGCTGCTGCAGGTACGCTCTTGCCTCTTTCGGGGACTTGAAGTCCGGCTTCGTCACTATCTCGATGAGTGGCGTACCGGATCTGTTGTAGTCTATCTTCGTGTAGTCTGAACCCGATATGTCTCCGCCGGCGTGTTTGATCTTGGCCGGGTCCTCCTCTATGTGTATCCTTTTGATACCTATGTCCTTTTCCTCGTCCTGTATCTTGACGGACTTCTCTCCTTCCTCACCCACCGGTTTTTCGTACTGTGTTATCTGGAAGTTCTTGCTCATGTCCGGGTAAAAGTAGGTTTTGCGTGAAAAGAATACTTCCTTGTTTACGTCGCAGTCAAGGGCTTTCGAGGCCTTTAAGGCCTGGTTAAGTACTTCTCTGTTGAGAGTGGGTTTCGAGCCAGGGTGTCCGAGACATGTTGGACAGACGTTCGTGTTTGGATCTTCTCCCTTGCTGTTCGGGCAGCCACAGAAGAGCTTTGTATCGGTATCCAGCTGGAGATGTGTTTCAAGCCCTATCTTTACGTCAGTCATACAGTTTCAGTTGGATGAAATTCTTTTTACGCTGTGTTCCACTAGTTACGTTTAATTACCCTAGTTTTAGCTACTGATCTTAACTGACGTTCTCAAACAGGTGAGCGGCGTCAAAGACATCCTCTTCCTGGAAGTGATCGCCTA
>CAKZNU010000102.1 GCA_937132175.1 uncultured euryarchaeote | reverse complement strand
TTTTTCGGTAGAACAAGCGGGGCTGTTAATCAATTCGGTTTTTGATGGTTTAAATGGAGAAGTCTTGAACTGGTTTAAGTATAAAAATCCGATAATTGATCAAGTGGAACTATTTAAAGGGAAAAAATTCATGGGTCTTAAAGGTCAAGTCTGAGGGATCCGAAACCGACCTTGAAGAGGTAAAGGAAGATGTCAGAGATGTTATTGATGTTGAGGATCTTGGAGAGGAGGAAATCGCCTTCGGGCTGAAGGCAGTGAAGGTCTCGACGATTACGACGGATGAGGAGGGAGGAACCGATGCTGTCGAGGAACAGCTGGAGAAGGTTGAAGGAGTCCAGAGCATCGAACTCGAGCACTTCGACAAGATGTAGATCGAAACCCTCTGCTTTTTATTATCTATGAGTCACTACTGAATATAGGTGATAAACATGAACGTAGTTGAGAAGATCAAGGAAGCATTACCTTTCCTGTAGGATTACATAGTTTCTCCTTTATTTTTCTGAAGGACTTAAGACTCACCTCGTAATTTGGTGTTATGGGTGTAGATCTTGGAGATCTTGTTGAGTCCAGGGATATAGAGCTTTCGGACCTCAATGACAGAAAACTGGCGGTAGACGCCATGAACACTATCTACCAGTTTCTCTCAATTATAAGGCAGAGAGACGGTACACCTCTTAAGGACTCTGAGGGAAACGTCACCTCACACCTGTCCGGACTCTTTTACAGAAACATCGGCCTCATTGAAAACGGTATAGAGCCTGTATACGTGTTTGACGGCGCACAGCCCGACCTGAAGGAAAAAGAATCTTCGAAACGAAGAAAGAAACGGGAGGAGGCAAGAGAGGAATGGAAGAGGCTGAAAGAGGAGGGAAAGATCTCGGAGGCATACTCAAAGGCAACCCAGAGCTCGCGGCTAACAGGGGATATGATTGCGGAGTCAAAGAAGCTTCTGGAAGCCATGGGTATCTCCACGGTACAGGCACCGAGCGAAGGCGAGGCACAGGCCGCAGAAATGGCTTCCAGAGAAGATTTTTACGCTGTTGGAAGCCAGGACTGGGACTGTCTGTTATTTGGTGCGGAACGCATGGTGAAGAACCTGACACAGAGAAACACCCGTAAAACATCGGGTGGTGGCCGGAAGGAGATCTCTACGGAGGTAATAGAGATGGAGTCTGTGCTTGAGGATCTCGGTATCTCCCGTGAAAAACTTGTATGGATGGGTATACTGATAGGAACGGACTTCAACCCGAAAGGCGTACACGGTATAGGTCCAAAAACCGGGTTAAAGCTGGTGAAGAAGTACGAAAGCTTCGAAGCACTTCTGGACGATGAGAAAGTGGAGTGGGAGTCAGATAACGACCCCGAGGAGATCAGATCCTTTCTGATGGATCCTCCTGTCAAAGATGTAGAGAACCTGGAGGAAGATCTTGATCGGGAAAAGGTTGAGTCAATCCTGGTGGATGATCATGGCTTCTCCGAGGACCGAGTAACCTCAGGTCTGGATGACCTTGAGGACGCTCTTGAGAGCAGGCAGTCTGCCCTGAGAAGCTTCATGTAGATGTGTCTCTGTACTCCTCAAGCAGTATCTCCATCATCTCTCCAAGTTCCTGGTAACCTTCTCTTATATCATCTATCTGTTTTTCCTGTTCCTCTATCTTCTCTACCAGTATATCTATCTCCTCACGTCCGGCTCCGTCTAGGTCATCTACCCTCTGTTCTAGGTCATCCAGCCTCTCGCTTCTTGCACCCGCTCTCTCGGCTATCTGTTCCAGGCTTTCGTTAAGCCGGTCAAACTGGTTCTGAAGGTTCTGACTTTCCTGAAGCTCCTTGTACTCGTCGACTGTGAGAAGCTTGAGCTCTGAGAGATCATCGAAGTCGTTAAATATCCACCTGAAGTCACCCACCATGGACTTTAGCTGTTCGACCTCCTCACGCATCTCATCTATCTCCTGGCGTTCATCAGTCTCCGTAATGTCGGATACCTGGCTCTCGAGGTTGTCGACTGCGACCATCAGACGGTCAACCGTTTCCTGGTCTGGCCGGGAGTCGAGATCCTCGGATAAAGACTCTACGTCACCTTGAACGGAGTCCAGATCATCCCGGAGAGAATCAATTTCTTCCGAGACCTCATTAGATGTCTCATCGGAGCCCTCTGACTCCATCTCCTCAATCTTGTCCTCCAGACCGGATTCAACCTCTTCCAGTCTCTCCTCTAGGTCGGATTCCAAGCCCTGAAGATCTTCATCAAGGCTCTCGGCCGCATCTCGGTTTTCATCCGAGCTCTCTTGTACTTCAGAGAGCTGGTCTTCAATCTCTTCCAGTCTCTCAGAGAGCTTCTCTACATTCTCGACAACTTCTTCTCTGGAGTTATCAGAAAAGTTCTCTATCTTTTCCTCAAGCTCCGATACCCTCTCTTTCAGGTCCTGATGGTTCTCGGATACCGTGGAGTTTATCTCCTCTATAAGATCCGACTTCTCCGCAAGTCTGTCCTTAACCTTCTCCAGGTCACCGGAGACATCATCTATACGGTCCTCAACTTCGCTGTTCATCACTTTCTCGGAGAGGTCGTCAATTCTTTCCTCCAGACTGTTTTCAATCTCGTTTACCTCTTCTTCAAGTCCGGGATCAGGAGCCTCCATACTCTCCATGTCCTGCCTGAGCTCTTCTACCTCTGAGACTTCGTCCTCAAGATCCTCGATCTTTGAATGAAGCTCCGAGTTATCTGATTCCTCTATGTCTTCCTCCAGGCTCCGGATTCTCTCATCAAGTTCCTCAATTCGTTCCTCATGTAGTTCCGTCCCCGGATCTTCCGATGCCTTGTCACCGGATCCGGGCTCAGAATCATCCTCATCTTCGCCATCGGTTGTTTCCTGATCGTCCTGATCCTGCATAGAGGAGTCTTCTCCGGTTTCGTCCGGCTCTTCTGTATTATCTTCTTTTACAGGTTCTTCCTCAGTCGACGTGTCCTCCGAGGAGTCTCCGTCGTCGCCCCCAAAAAGTACATCCTGCTGTCCATCCTCTTCCTCACCATCGTCATCACCGAATATCACGTCCTCAGCCATAATTGAACCCTGTAAAGAGCCGGGGGTCAAAACATTAAAAGCCTTTTTTCACCGGGAATAGACAACATCTCAGTTACAGAAGCTTGATCCATC
>CAKZNU010000101.1 GCA_937132175.1 uncultured euryarchaeote | reverse complement strand
TTGTGCCTGTTGGCACGGTTTTCCGGTGTCGGGATGACCTGGCTTGAGAAGATTACGTGGTCGCCTTCACGGAAGCTGAATGGGTATGTTCCGGAGGCGAGTTTGTCCATCTGTGCGCCGGGTTCTCCCTGGTTTCCGGTTGCTGCGACGATCCATTCCTCTCGTTCGCCTGAGACACGGTCCATAAGTTCCTCGCATTCGTCGAAGTACGAGACTACCTCGATCTGGTCTGTGTTGATGAGGTCAAGCTTTTCTGCGGACTCGACGTACTCCTTGAGTGAGCGGCCCATGAACGCGATCTTTCTTCTGCCGTCGTTGGCATCGATCAGGGAGTTCAGGCGGCCGATCTGTGAGGAGAAGGTGGAAAAGATTACTGCGCCTCCTGCATCGTAACAGGAGTTGAGTACGTCCTCAAGCTCTACCTTGACGGATTCCTCTGAGCGCGCACGTCCTTCCTCCTCGACACGTGTGGTTCCAGGTATCATGCACGCCACGCCTTCCTCCCCGGCCTCCCTCAAGCGATCGATGTCCGTGGTTTCCTCTATTATCGGGGAACGGTCGATCTTCATGTCGTTGCCGTAGACGACGTATCCTTCAGGGGTTCCAAGCATTGAAAGCGTTGCGTCCGGGATCGAGTGGTTGACGTGGGCGAACTCAAGTGTAAGGTTGCCCGTAAGATCCATCTCGTCGCCTTTCTCTACACGGATAAGCTGGTTCTGAACGTTTTTCCTGTCGTCATCGATCTGGCGCTGTACAATCTCTGCGGTGTAAGGAGTTGCATAGATCGGACAGTCATGGCTTCCTGCAAGCTTTGGGATAGCTCCTACGTGGTCAAGATGTCCGTGGCCGATAACGATTGCAACCACGTTCTTGTCCAGTACTGGTTCATCCTCAGGTATCGCCCCGATGTCCAGACTCTGGTTTGTCGTCATCTCGTCTACCTGTCCCTCCGCAGAGATGACGTTGTCCATGTTATAACCCATGTCGAAGATGACGACCTCTCCGTCGACCTCGACTGCGGTCATGTTCATTCCGACTTCCTCGTATCCTCCAAGTGTGTGTATCTTCATAGCTAGAAATTCACCTTGTTTAAAGTATAACATTACTGAAGTAAACTCTCACTTTTATAAGAAGGTCGCGGTCTCTCAGTCAGGGATATGAGGAAACCAACTTAAGCGTTTTCGGACATCTAGACCTGTATGTACTCGCCGGATATCAGGGATGAGCTGGAGGAAAAGAGTATTGAACCCGGAGATCTCATAGAGGCCTCGGGAGAGACCGGGGAGTTGATGCCGAAGCCGGAGTCCGGGGACCCGGAGATACTTGTCCTGAAGCTGGAGTCAGGGTACAACATCGGCGTAGAGCCGGAGGATATAGAGCTCGTAGAGAAACAGGAAAACGCCGGGAGACAGAGAGAAGAGGTCAAACATTCAGGGGAAAAGCCTGATATCATGGTTTTACATACCGGCGGAACGATCGCCTCACGTGTATCTTATGAGAAAGGCGGGGTAGAGCCTGCCTGTGACCCTGAGGACCTGGTGGAGATGTATCCGGAGCTTGCGGAGGAGGTAAACCTTCACTCCGAGGTCATCGCCCAGATGCTTTCAGAGGACATGGAGCCGGGGCACTGGCAGGAGATCGCGGAGAAGATAGACGAAGTAAAAGATGAATACGACGGAATTATAGTCGGACACGGAACAGACACTATGTCTTATACCGGTGGTGCACTCTCCCTGATGCTTCAGGGCTTAAACACCGGGGTGATGCTTGTTGGTTCACAGCGTTCCTCGGACCGGCCCAGCAGTGATGCCGCGATGAACATCTACTGTGCATCCAGGTTCCTGACTGAGACGGAGTTCACCGGAGTCGGGGTATGCATGCACGAAACGGTGGATGATGAGAGATGTGTCGTGCTTCCACCCCACAAGCTCAGAAAGATGCATACCTCACGCAGAGACGCATTCTCACCGGTAAACACAGACCCTATCGGATACATAGACTACGAGACGGGAGAGACCTCACTGGAAAGAAGCTTCGATGAAATAAAGGAGTACAGCTTCATGAAGAGTCTGGATCCGGAGGTCGGCTGGCTGCGCGT
>CAKZNU010000100.1 GCA_937132175.1 uncultured euryarchaeote | reverse complement strand
AAAGCAGGTTCTGTCTTTCCTCCGGCAGGAAGTCTATTATCTGTTCAAGCTCGTCCTGGAAACCCATATCAAGCATCCTGTCCGCCTCGTCCAAGGTAAAGTAATCAATCTTCGAACAGTCCAGATCCCCTCGTTTCAGAAGATCCAGTACCCTGCCCGGGGTCCCGACCACGACGTTGGATCTCTCTGCTCCCTCTATCTGAGGCTGGTAGTCTACGCCTCCGTATATCGTTACGGTCTCGATACTTCCATCGGACGCACCGGATACCTCGTCCTCGACCTGTTTCGCAAGCTCCCGTGTTGGCGTCAAGACCAATGCCTTTACGGCTCCACCTGAGACCTCCTCGATCATCGGCAGTCCGAAGGCAAGGGTCTTCCCGGAGCCGGTCTCGGACTCAACAAGAAGGTCTTTTCCATTCAGGACCTCGGGAATAGACCTCTCCTGTACCTCTGTAGGTTCCTCAATATCCATGTAAGAAAGCTTCTGTACAACCTCTGATGAAATTCCAAGTTCTCCAAAACTCATTCAAAAACACTCCACATACATTTTTTCGATCAGAAACCATTTAACCGTGACCTGTATAAGCTTCCCCCGACTCAGACCTGATATGATACTGAAGAACATAGAGTTCCTAATAACGCAGAATCCTTCAAGAGAGGTCCTGAAAGACATAGATCTCAGGATAGACGGTGATACCGTAACAGGCATCGGGGATCTCCAGCCGGACGACGAGGAGGTCCTGAAGATGTCCGGAAAACTGGTGATGCCAGGACTCATCAACGCACATACACACGCCTCGATGGCGCTTCTGAGAGGGATATCGGATAACAAGAAGCTGATGGACTGGCTGGAGGAGTATATCTTTCCGGCGGAGGAAGAGATGGATGCTGAGGACATCAGGCTCGGAGCCATACTGGCCTCTACAGAGATGCTGGAGACCGGAACCACCTGTTTCAACGATATGTACGAAAAGCCTGATAAGATAGCAGAAGCCGTAGAGAAAACAGGTATCCGGGCAGTCCTCTCACGGGCAGTCTTCGACTGGGACGGAGACGGGGAGAAACGCATACAGAAAGCAAAAGAAACCGTGAGAAAGTACGGGGATCATCCCCTGATCCGGCCATCCATCGCCCCACACGCAGTATACAGCTGCAAGACCGAAACCCTGAAACAGGTAAAAAAATATGCGGAGAAACACGGCGTGCCTTACCATATACACGTCTCAGAGACACGTTCAGAAAACCAGGACCACCTCGAGGAACACGGACTGACACCTACAGAGTACCTGGAAGAACACGGCCTTCTTGACTCTTCCACGGTAGCAGCACACTCAACATGGCTTACCGAGGAAGATATAGAACTCCTGGCTGAAAAAGAGGCAAACGTGGCACACAATCCTGCCGCAAACCTCAAGCTCGGCTCAGGAATCGCCGATATACCCCGGCTCATGCAAGCAGGAGTAAACATCTCGCTGGGAACAGACGGCCCGGCATCAAACAACAACTTCAACATGTTCGAAGAGATGAAACTCACCGCCTTACTGCATAAAAGAAAGGATCCTGAAGCGTTAACGCCACAGCAGGTTCTGGACATGGCCACGGTAAACGGAGCAAAAGCACTCGGCATGGAGGAAGAGATCGGCTCTATACAGGAAGGCACAAAAGCAGATCTCCTCGTACTCGATACACAGGATACAGAACTCAAGCCCCACTACGGAAAACAGGGAATCATATCCAACCTGGTGCTCTCACACACAGGACATCCTGAGAAAGTCTTCGTAAACGGAGAAAAAGTAGTTGAAGACGGAGAAGCACTTGGAGTCAACAAAAAACAGGTCCTCAAAAAGGCACAGAGAAAAACAGAAAAGTTTGTACAGGCCTCAGAGAACAGCTAATTCCCGATCGTTATTTTTCCGTTTCCGGGTTTGAGTTCGGCGCCGGCTCCTATTTTTG